>NZ_NCVJ01000019.1:0-189399 GCF_002096815.1 Streptococcus mitis | reverse complement strand
CAAGTTCAGCAGTGCAGTATGCCATCGATCACTTGAATGCAGATTATAAGGCAAATGCCTTAGCTAAAGCAAGAGAATATCGAAAATATAGTAATCTCTCAAAGACAGAAATTTATGAGAGGCTAACTTCTCCTTATTTTAGAAAATTTACCAAAGAAGAAGCCAACTATGCAATTCAAAAACTAGGGGATAAATAGTTATTAATTATTAGATGTAACTTTTTCATGCAAAGCTTTGCACAAATCTAATGATTTTGTTATACTATATCTGTAAGCATTTTCAATTAAAAAGGAGAAGACGATGAGTCAAAAGATTATTGGGATTGACCTTGGTGGAACATCTATCAAGTTCGCAATTTTAACTCAAGAGGGAGAAATCCAAGAAAAATGGTCTATCAAAACTAACATTTTGGATGAGGGAAGTCATATCGTTGATGATATGATTGAATCTATTCAACATCGTTTGGACTTGCTTGGATTGGCAGCAGCGGACTTCCAAGGTATTGGAATGGGATCACCAGGTGTGGTTGACCGTGAAAAAGGGACTGTTATTGGTGCCTACAACTTGAACTGGAAAACCCTTCAACCAATCAAAGAAAAGATTGAAAAAGCCTTGGGCATTCCATTCTTCATCGATAATGATGCCAACGTAGCGGCTCTTGGTGAACGTTGGATGGGTGCTGGTGATAACCAACCAGACGTTGTCTTTATGACACTTGGTACAGGTGTTGGTGGCGGTATTGTCGCAGAAGGCAAATTGCTTCACGGTGTGGCTGGTGCAGCAGGTGAGCTTGGCCACATCACTGTTGACTTTGACCAACCAATCGCATGTACTTGCGGTAAGAAAGGTTGCCTTGAGACAGTCGCTTCAGCAACAGGGATTGTCAACTTGACTCGTCGCTATGCGGATGAATACGAAGGCGATGCAGCCTTGAAACGCTTGATTGATAATGGAGAAGAAGTAACTGCTAAGACAGTCTTTGACCTTGCCAAAGAAGGAGACGACCTTGCTTTGATCGTTTACCGTAACTTCTCACGTTACTTGGGAATCGCTTGTGCTAACATTGGTTCAATCCTAAACCCATCAACCATCGTCATCGGTGGTGGTGTATCAGCTGCAGGAGAATTCCTTCTACAAGGTGTTCAAAAGGTTTACGACGAAAATACCTTCCCACAAGTACGCACAACAACTAAATTGGCTCTTGCAACTCTAGGAAATGACGCTGGAGTTATTGGAGCAGCATCACTTGTATTGCAATAAAATAAAAATGACAGAGCTTGGTGATTCATCAGGCTCTTTTTCAAGATCATAATTGTAAATATAACTCTTAACTTTTTGATTTTAGAAAGGAGATTTTAAATGAATAAGTCAGAACAATCCATGTTTGAATTGGCTTTGTCCATTGCAAAAAAAGCACATGAGGGACAATATGATAAGGCTGGAGTAGTTTATATCAAACACCCTCTTTTTGTAGCAAGTCTGGTCGATACGCAAGAAGAAAAGGCAGTCGCTCTATTGCACGATGTTCTTGAAGATAGCCCTTATACAGCAGAAGAACTAATATTAGCTGGTTTACCAGAGACTGTTGTTACTGCAGTGCAGGTACTGACCAAGAAAAAGGAACAAGATTACCAACAATATTTGGAACTTGTTAAATCGAATCCTATAGCACGTTGTGTCAAATTAGCAGATTTGAAACATAATTCAGATTTATCTAGACTAGCTACAATTACTGAAAAGGATCTGGAACGATTTGAAAAATACAAGAAAGCTATTGATTATCTGAGCATGTAGAAAAGCTTTTTTTATGCTATACTAGTTAGGAAACAAATGAGGTGAGAGTAAATGACAAAAGCAGATACGATTTTTAAAGAGAATATTGAACGAATCCTCAAAGATGGTGTCTTTTCTGAACAAGCACGCCCCAAGTACAAGGATGGGACAGTTGCCAACTCCAAGTATGTAACGGGTGCATTTGCCGAGTATGACTTGGCAAAGGGGGAATTCCCCATTACAACCTTGCGTCCTATTGCCATCAAATCCGCCATCAAGGAAGTGCTCTGGATTTACCAAGACCAGTCTAATAGCTTAGAAGTGCTGAATAGCAAGTACAATGTTCACTACTGGAATGAATGGGAAGTGGGAAATACGGGAACCATTGGTGAGCGCTATGGTGCTGTTGTTAAGAAACACGACATTATCAATAAGCTTCTCAAGCAGTTGGAAGCCAACCCTTGGAACCGTCGCAATATCATTTCGCTCTGGGATTACCAAGCTTTCGAAGAAACAGATGGGCTACTCCCATGTGCCTTTCAGACCATGTTTGATGTCCGCCGTGTAGATGGAGAAATCTATCTGGATGCGACCTTGACCCAGCGTTCGAATGACATGTTGGTGGCCCACCACATCAATGCTATGCAGTATGTGGCTCTTCAAATGATGATTGCTAAACATTTTGGCTGGAAGGTTGGGAAGTTCTTCTACTTCATCAACAACCTCCATATCTATGATAATCAATTTGAACAAGCTCAGGAATTGCTCCGTCGTGAGCCATCAAACTGCCAACCACGTTTGGTCTTGAATGTACCAGACAAAACCAACTTCTTTGATATCAAAGCGGAAGATTTTGAGTTGGTGGATTATGACCCTGTCAAGCCACAGTTGAAGTTTGACCTAGCTATTTAAAAGAATAGAAAAAAGAAGTTGAGGCAATGAATCCCAACTTCTTTTGTTTCTTAACGTGATACGCGGCGGCGAGCTGCTTTTTTACGGTTTTCTTCGATGAAAGCAGCTTTTTGCTCTTCTGGTTCGATTACTTTCTTTTTAAATGCGTATACTGCACCTGCGACTGCAGCGACAGTTCCTGCGACACCTGTTACAAGACCTTTAGCGAATCCTTTAGCCATGAGTCTTCCTCCTTTATATTCTCAATCAGTCAGCCCCTTCAAGAGGTCACATTTTTCTGACTGACCTTTTTGTGTTATAATAATAGTAACGAAAAAATGGGAATTTTTCAAGGAAAAAAGATGAAAACAAAAATAATTGTGATTGTTGGACCGACTGCAGTTGGAAAGACGGCTCTAGCCATTGAAGTAGCCAAGCGTTTTAATGGCGAAGTGGTTAGTGGAGATAGCCAGCAAGTCTATCGAGGACTTGATATTGGGACGGCCAAAGCTAGTCCAGAAGAGCAGGCAGCTGTTCCTCATCATTTAATCGATGTTAGAGAGGTAACCGAGTCTTACTCGGCTTTTGATTTTGTTTCAGAAGCTAAGATGGCTATTGAGGATATTCACAGTCGGGGCAAGCTAGCTATTATTGCTGGTGGGACTGGGCTTTATATCCAGAGCTTGCTTGAAGGCTACCACCTAGGTGGGGAGACTCCCCATGAGGAAATTTTGGCCTATCGGGCTAGCTTGGAGCCTTATACAGATGAGGAATTAGCTCATATTGTGGAGCAAGTAGGCCTTGAAATTCCTCAGTTTAATCGTCGTCGTGCAATGCGTGCCTTGGAAATTGCCCATTTTGGTCAGGATTTGGAAAATCAAGAGAGTCTATATGAACCGCTGATTATCTGCTTGGATGATGAGCGCAGTCAATTATATGAACGTATCAATCACCGAGTGGACCTGATGTTTGAAGCTGGACTTCTAGACGAAGCCAAGTGGTTGTTTGACCATTATCCAGATGTGCAGGCTGCTAAAGGGATTGGTTACAAGGAACTCTTTCCTTATTTCCGTGGAGAGCAGACCTTGGAGGAAGCTAGTGAGAGTCTCAAACAGGCTACCCGTCGTTTTGCCAAGCGTCAGTTGACCTGGTTCCGTAATCGCATGCAGGTCACCTTTTATCAGATTGGAGAAGCTGGTGTGCAAGACCGCATTTTATGCCAGATAGAGGAGTTTTTAGATGATTGAAACGGAGAAAAAAGAGGAGCGGGTCCTGCTCATTGGTGTAGAATTGCAGGGGATGGACAATTTTGACCTCTCCATGGAAGAATTGGCCAGTCTAGCCAAGACAGCTGGAGCAGTTGTTGTAGATAGCTACAGACAAAAACGTGAAAAATATGATTCTAAGACCTTCGTCGGCTCTGGTAAGTTGGAAGAGATTGCGCTTATGGTGGATGCAGAAGAAATCACCACTGTCATCGTCAACAACCGTCTGACCCCAAGGCAAAATGTCAATCTAGAGGAAGTTCTGGGTGTCAAGGTCATTGATCGTATGCAGTTGATTTTGGATATCTTTGCCATGCGGGCTCGAAGCCATGAAGGGAAACTCCAAGTCCACCTAGCCCAGCTCAAATATCTCTTGCCCCGCTTGGTTGGTCAGGGAATTATGCTCAGCCGTCAGGCAGGGGGAATTGGTTCCCGTGGACCTGGTGAAAGCCAGCTGGAGCTGAACCGTCGTAGTGTTCGCAATCAAATCACGGATATCGAGCGCCAGCTCAAGGTGGTTGAGAAAAATCGGGCGACTGTCAGAGAAAAACGTTTGGAGTCAAGTGCCTTTAAGATTGGTTTGATTGGTTACACCAATGCTGGGAAGTCAACTATCATGAACACCTTGACCAGTAAGATCCAGTATGAGGCTGACGAGCTATTTGCGACTCTAGATGCGACGACTAAGAGTATCCATCTGGGGGGGAATCTCCAAGTAACTTTGACAGATACAGTTGGCTTTATCCAAGATTTGCCGACAGAGTTGGTGTCCAGTTTTAAGTCGACCTTGGAAGAAAGCAAGCATGTGGACCTTCTGGTTCATGTTATCGATTCCAGCAATCCTTACCACGAAGAGCATGAAAAAACAGTCTTGTCTATCATGAAAGACTTGGATATGGAAGATATTCCTCGCCTTACCCTTTATAATAAAGCAGATTTGTTGGAGGATTTCACGCCTACCCAAACCCCTTATGCTCTTATTTCAGCTAAGGCTGAGGATAGTCGTGAGAATTTGCAGGCACTATTTTTAGAGAAAATCAAGGATATTTTCGAACCCTTTACCCTGCGAGTGCCTTTTTCAAAATCCTACAAGATTCACGATTTAGAAAGTGTTGCGATTCTTGAAGATCGTGATTATCAGGAAGACGGCGAAGTCATTACAGGCTACATTTCTGAGAAAAATAAATGGAGGTTAGAGGAATTTTATGACTGATATTAAAACGTTGGCTCTAAAATATGGGGGCTATACAAGTCTGGACAAGGTCTATCTAGATCAACTTCTAGCTGGTAAAACAAATCAAGAGCAGTTGGCACTGATCACTCCTCCACCTAGCGTGGTCAATGCTTACTTTGCAGAACTCTACCAGAAAAAGAGTCCTGAGGCTGCGACGGATTATTTTGCGGAACTCAGTCAGGAACTGAATCTTTACAATGCTGAACCTAGTTTCACCCTAGAAAACAAGCCTTTTATTCGGCTTAATCTGTCTGGCAAATCCTTTGGTTTTTGTTATGAGAGTGAGGGGCTTGGTCGGATTTTCTCTGAGAATGAAGAGAAGATTTCTGATGACTTGCTTTTTGAAATTGCACAAATTTTTCCCCATCAGCTAGTCTTTGAGGAGTCTGGAAAGATTTACATGAAGGCTGTCGGAGATGAGGAAGTTGTTAGCGTGGAGAATCTAACAGCTTTGACTGATTTGGAAAGTTTGGCTGATGGTCGCAAGCGTCTTAAAGGTTACAGCCAAGAGGAGTTATTACAAGAAGCTGCTTCTTTTTCTGGCAAACGCTATTTCCGATCGGAAAACCGCACAGCCATGTTATATATTGATTAATTAGAAAGTATCGAATGGATATTCAATTTTTAGGAACGGGGGCTGGTCAGCCCTCTAAAGCCCGCAACGTTTCAAGTCTAGCTCTGAAATTATTAGACGAGATTAACGAAGTTTGGCTCTTTGACTGTGGAGAAGGAACGCAAAATCGCATCCTGGAAACCACGATTCGACCACGTAAGGTCAGCAAAATCTTTATTACCCACCTACATGGAGACCACATCTTTGGCTTGCCAGGTTTCCTTTCTAGTCGTGCCTTTCAGGCCAATGAAGAGCAGACAGATTTGGAAATCTATGGACCGCAAGGGATTAAGTCATTTGTTTTAACCAGCCTTCGTGTGTCAGGTTCGCGCCTGCCTTACCGTATTCATTTTCATGAGTTTGACCAAGATTCTCTAGGAAAAATCCTTGAGACCGATAAATTCACGGTGTATGCAGAGGAGTTGGATCACACTATTTTCTGTGTTGGTTACCGTGTTATGCAAAAGGACTTGGAAGGAACGCTGGATGCTGAAAAGCTCAAGGCAGCTGGTGTCCCATTTGGCCCACTTTTTGGGAAAATCAAGAATGGTCAGGATGTTGTTTTGGAAGACGGAACTGAAATCAAGGCAGCAGACTATATCTCAGCTCCACGTCCAGGTAAGATTATTACCATTCTTGGTGACACTCGCAAAACCAATGCTAGTGTGCGTCTGGCTGTTAATGCCGATGTCCTGGTCCATGAGTCCACTTATGGCAAGGGTGATGAAAAAATTGCTCGTAACCATGGCCACTCTACTAACATGCAAGCGGCACAAGTAGCGGTAGAAGCAGGTGCCAAACGCCTCTTGCTCAACCACATCAGTGCCCGTTTCCTCTCAAAAGATATCAGCAAGCTCAAAAAAGACGCTGCTAGTGTTTTTGAAAATGTCCATGTGGTCAAAGACTTGGAAGAAGTGGAAATCTAAAAGCTCGAGAAAGGATAAGTATGCCTACTATTCTCATTACCGGAGCTAGCGGTGGTCTAGCCCAAGAAATGGTCAAACTCCTGCCAAATGACCAACTCATCTTGCTTGGTAGAAATAAGGAAAAATTAGCCCAACTCTACGGAAATCATCCACAAGCAGAATTGATTGAAATCGATATTACCGATGATTCAGCCTTAGAAACTCTGGTAGCAGACCTCTATCTCCGTTATGGCAAGATTGATGTCTTGATTAACAACGCAGGTTACGGGATTTTTGAGGAATTTGACCAGATTTCTGACCAAGATATTCATCAGATGTTCGAGGTCAATACCTTTGCCTTGATGAATCTATCTCGTCGCCTTGCGGCTCGAATGAAGGAAAGTCGAAAAGGCCATATCATCAATATTGTCAGTATGGCAGGTTTGATCGCTACTGGCAAGTCCAGTCTTTACTCAGCGACCAAGTTTGCGGCCATTGGTTTTTCAAATGCTCTGCGCCTAGAACTCATGTCCTACGGTGTTTATGTAACGACGGTCAATCCAGGACCAATCCGCACAGGATTTTTTGACCAAGCAGACCCAGATGGGACCTATCTCAAGTCGGTTGACCGTTTCCTGCTAGAACCAGATACAGTGGCTAAAAAGATTGTCAAGATTATAGGAAAAAACAAACGAGAACTCAATCTCCCGATGTTGTTGAACCTAGCCCATAAGTTTTATACCCTCTTTTCAAAGCTAGCTGATAAGCTGGCAGGGGAGACTTTTAATTATAAATAGAAGAAGTTCCTTTTAAAGGGACTTTTTTACTTCTTTTAATTTAAAGGTTAATAAGTGTTTTTTCTTTTAAAACTACATTCAGTTTTTTTTAATTCTTCTACAAATTTTAGAAAAAACTATCAAAAATATTATTTTATATGCTAAAGTATTGAAAATTCCTATATTATTTAATAAAATAAGGGTAAAAGACTATTAAAAGTATGCGCTTACATAAAAATGAAAGCGATTACTAAAAGGAGGATTTTATGGAAAAAAGCCATTGGAATCGGAAAAGAGTCTATAGCATTCGTAAATTTGCTGTAGGAGCTTGCTCAGTAATGATTGGAACTTGTGCAGTTCTATTCGCAGGAAATATAGCTGGAGAATCTGTAGTTAATGCGGATGAAACACCTATTACTCGTACTGCTGAGAAACCTAAAGAGGAAAATCCTATAGTAGAAGAAAAGGTTGATCAAGCTTTGGAAACTAAAAATGTAGTCGAAAGTACAGCACAAAAACAACCTAGTGCCACTGAGTCTATTTCATCTGAGAAGAAAGAAGATGAAGCAGTGACTCCAAAAGAGGAAAAAGCATCTTCAAAATCTGAAGAAAAAGCTCCAAAGATAGAATCACAAGCTTCAAGTCAAGAAAAATCGCTCAAGGAAGATGTTAAAGCTGTGACAAATGAAGAAGTCAATCAAATGATTGAAGACAGAAAAGTGAATTTTAACCAAAATTGGCACTTTAAACTCAATGCGAATTCTAAAGAAGCCATTAAACCGGATGCAGATGTATCTACGTGGAAAAAATTAGATTTACCGCATGACTGGAGTATCTTTAATGATTTCGATCATGAATCTCCTGCACAAAATGAAGGTGGACAGCTTAACGGTGGGGAAGCTTGGTATCGCAAGACTTTCAAACTAGATGAAAAAGACCTCAAGAAAAATGTTCGCCTTACTTTTGATGGCGTCTACATGGATTCCCAAGTTTATGTCAATGGTCAGTTAGTGGGTCATTATCCAAATGGTTATAACCAATTTTCATATGATATCACTAACTATTTGAACAAAGATGGACGTGAGAATGTAATTGCTGTTCATGCAGTCAACAAACAACCAAGTAGCCGTTGGTATTCAGGTAGCGGTATTTACCGTGATGTGACTTTACAAGTGACAGATAAAGTTCATGTTGAGAAAAATGG
Source organism: Streptococcus mitis (assembly GCF_002096815.1). Classification (GTDB taxonomy): domain Bacteria; phylum Bacillota; class Bacilli; order Lactobacillales; family Streptococcaceae; genus Streptococcus; species Streptococcus mitis_AD. The sequence continues at coordinate 180,738 of NZ_NCVJ01000019.1, read as the reverse complement.
GACAACCATCTTAACGCCAAAACTAGAACAACAGCAACACGGCAAGGTTGAAACTCATGTGACTAGCAAAATTGTCAATACGGACGACAAAGACCATCAACTTGTAGCAGAATATCAAATCGTTGAACGTGGTGGTCAGGCTGTGACAGGTCTAGTACGTACAGAGAGCCGTACCTTGAAAGCACATGAAGTAACTAGTCTTGATGCGATCTTAGAAGTTGAAAGACCAAAACTCTGGACCGTTTTAAATGACAAACCGGCCTTGTATGAATTAGTTACACGTGTTTACCGGGACGGTCAATTAGTTGATGCTAAGAAAGATCTGTTTGGTTACCGATATTATAACTGGACTCCAAATGAGGGCTTCTCTTTGAATGGTGAACGCATTAAATTCCATGGAGTTTCCTTGCACCATGACCACGGAGCGCTTGGAGCAGAAGAAAACTATAAGGCTGAGTACCGTAGACTGAAACAGATGAAGGAAATGGGAGTGAATTCGATTCGTACGACTCACAACCCAGCAAGTCCTCAGACTTTACAGATTGCAGCTGAACTTGGCTTACTTGTTCAAGAAGAGGCCTTTGATACTTGGTATGGCGGAAAGAAACCATACGATTATGGTCGTTTCTTTGAAAAAGATGCTACCCATCCTGAGGCTAAAAAAGGTGAAAAATGGTCCGACTACGATTTACGTACTATGGTAGAGAGAGACAAAAATAATCCTGCTGTTTTTATGTGGTCAATCGGAAATGAAATCGGTGAAGCAAATGGGGATCCTCATTCTCTAGCGACTGTTAAACGTCTAGTCAAAGTTATCAAGGATGTTGATAAGACTCGTTATGTTACCATGGGAGCAGATAAGTTCCGTTTCGGTAATGGTAGCGGTGGGCATGAAAAAATTGCTGATGAACTCGATGCTGTTGGATTTAACTACTCTGAAGATAATTACAAAGCCCTTAGAGCTAAGCATCCAAACTGGTTGATTTATGGGTCAGAAACATCTTCAGCAACGCGTACAAGAGGAAGTTACTTCCACCCAGAGCGTGAGTGGGTACAAAGTAATCAGTCATGGCGTAACTATGAACAGTCAGATTATGGAAATGACCGTGTTGGTTGGGGTAAAACGGCAACTGCTTCATGGACATTTGACCGTGACAATGCTGGCTATGCTGGTCAATTCATTTGGACAGGTACGGACTATATCGGTGAACCAACTCCATGGCACAACCAAAACAACACGCCGGTTAAAAGCTCTTATTTTGGTATAGTAGATACTGCAGGTATTCCAAAAAACGATTTTTATCTTTACCAAAGTCAATGGGTTTCTGCCAAGAAAAAACCAATGGTTCACCTTCTTCCTCACTGGAACTGGGAAAACAAAGAGTTGATAGACAATGTAGCAGACGCGGAAAATAAAATCCCTGTACGTGCTTATTCTAATGCTGCAAGTGTAGAATTGTTCTTGAATGGCCAGTCTCTAGGAGAGAAGAAATTCAACAAAAAACAAACTAGCGATGGACGAACTTACCAAGAAGGTGCTAATGCTAATGAACTTTATCTTGAATGGAAAGTTGCTTATCAACCGGGTACCTTGGAAGCAATTGCTCGTGATGAATCTGGCAAGGAAATTGCTCGAGATAAGATTACGACTGCTGGTAAGCCAGCGGCTGTTCGTCTTATCAAGGAAGAACATGCAATCGCAGCAGATGGAAAAGACTTGACATACATCTACTATGAAATCGTTGACAGCCAAGGGAATGTAGTACCAACTGCCAATAATCTGGTTCGCTTCCAATTGCACGGACAGGGCCAACTTGTCGGTGTTGATAACGGGGAACAAGCCAGCCGTGAACGCTATAAGGCGCAAGCAGATGGATCTTGGATTCGTAAAGCCTTTAATGGTAAAGGTGTTGCCATTGTCAAATCAACTGAACAAGCAGGTAAATTCACACTGACAGCCCATTCAGATCTCTTGAAATCTAGTCAAGTAACTGTCTTTACTGGTAAAAAAGAAGGACAAGAAAAAACTGTTTTAGGGACAGAAGTAGCAAGAGTTCGTACATTAATTGGTAAAGATCCAAAAATGCCGAAAACAGTAGGTTTTGTATACAGCGATGGTAGTCGTGAAAAACTTCCAGTAACTTGGTCTCAAGTCGATGTTAGTCAAGCAGGAGTTGTGACTGTTAAAGGTACAGCAAATGGACGTGAGGTAGAGGCTCGTGTCGAGGTTCTAGCAATTGCGAAAGAATTACCAACAGTTAAACGTGTTGCTCCAGGAGCAGACTTGAATACTGTAGATAAATATGTGTCAATACTTGTAACAGATGGAAGTGTACAAGAGTACGAAGTAGATAGCTGGGAGATTGCGGAAGCAGATAAAGCCAAACTTTCAGTAGCTGGATCACGTATTCCAATGACTGGTCAGTTAGCTGGAGAAACTATTCATGCAACCCTTGTGGTAGAAGAAGGAAAAGCTGCAGCACCTGTAGTGCCAACTGTTACTGTTGGTGGTGAGGCAGTAACAGGGCTTACTAGTCAACAACCAATGCAATACCGCACTCTTGCTTATGGTGCCCAATTGCCAAAAGTCACAGCAAGTGCTGAAAATGCTGATGTTACAGTTCTTCAAGCAAGCGCAGCAAACGGCATGCGTGCGAGCATCTTTGTTCAGCCTAAAGATGGTGGCCCTCTTCAAACCTATGCGATTCAATTCCTTGAAGAAGCACCGAAAATTGACCACTTGAGCTTACAAGTTGAGCAAGCTGACGGTCTCAAAGAAGACCAAACAGTCAACTTGTCGGTTCGAGCTCATTATCAAGATGGAACGCAAGCTGTATTACCAGCTGATAAGGTGAGCTTCTCTACAAGCGGTGAAGGGGAAGTTGCAGTCCGAAAAGGAATGCTTGAGTTGCATAAACCAGGAGCACTTACTCTGAAAGCTGAATATGAGGGTGCTACAGGTCAAATCAATCTCACTATACAAGCAAATACTGAGAAGAAGATTGCGCAATCCATCCGTCCTGTAAATGTAGTGACAGATTTACACCAAGAACCTACTCTTCCGTCAACAGTAACGGTTGAGTATGACAAAGGTTTCCCTAAAGCTCACAAAGTCACTTGGCAAGCTATTCCGAAAGAAAAACTAGACCACTATCAAAGCTTTGAAGTGCTAGGTAAAGTTGAAGGAATTGACTTGGAAGCGCGTGCTAAAGTATCTGTAGAAGGCATCGTTTCAGTTGAAGAAGTCAGTGTGACAACTCCAATCGCAGAAGCACCACAATTACCAGAAAGCGTTCGTACATATGATTCAAATGGCCACGTTTCATCAGCTAAAGTTGCATGGGATGCGATTCGTCCAGAGCAATACGCTAAGGAAGGTGTCTTTACAGTTAATGGTCGCTTAGAAGGTACTCAATTAACAACTAAACTTCATGTTCGAGTATCTGCTCAAACTGAGCAAGGTGCAAACATTTCTGACCAATGGACCGGTTCAGAATTGCCACTTGCCTTTGCTTCAGACTCAAATCCAACCGACCCTGTTTCAAATGTCAACGATAAATTGATTTCCTTTAACGACCGACCAGCCAATCGTTGGACAAACTGGAATCGCAGTAATCCAGAAGCTTCAGTTGGTGTCCTGTTCGGAGATTCAGGTATCTTGAGCAAACGTTCAGTTGATAATCTAAGTGTCGGATTCCACGAAGACCATGGAGTTGGTGCACCGAAGTCTTATGTGATTGAGTATTATGTTGGTAAGACTGTTCCAACAGCTCCTAAAAACCCTAGCTTTGTAGGTAATGAAGAACATGTCTTTAACGATCCTGCAAACTGGAAAGAGGTAAGCAATCTCAAAGCTCCAGCTCAACTCAAGGCTGGAGAAATGAACCACTTTAGCTTTGATAAAGTTGAAACCTATGCTGTCCGTATTCGTATGGTGAGAGCAGACAACAAACTTGGAACGTCTATTACAGAAGTACAAATCTTTGCGAAACAAGTTGCGGCAGCCAAACAAGGACAAACAAGAATCCAAGTTGACGGCAAAGACTTAGCAAACTTCAACCCTGATTTGACAGACTACTACCTTGAGTCTGTAGATGGAAAAGTTCCCGCAGTCACAGCAAGTGTTAGCAACAATGGTCTCGCTACCGTCGTTCCAAGTGTTCGTGAAGGTGAGCCAGTTCGTGTCATCGCGAAAGCTGAAAATGGCGACATATTAGGAGAATACCGTCTGCACTTCACTAAGGATAAAGACTTACTTTCTCGTAAACCAGTTGCTGCGGTTAAACAAGCGCGCTTGTTGCAACTAGGGCAACCACTTGAATTGCCGACTAAGGTTCCGGTATACTTCACAGGTAAAGACGGCTACGAAACAAAAGACCTGACAGTTGAATGGGAAGAAGTTCCAGCAGAAAATCTGACAAAAGCAGGTCAATTTACTGTTCGAGGTCGTGTCCTTGGTAGCAATCTTACTGCTGAGTTCACTGTAAGAGTGACAGACAAACTTGGTGAGGCTCTTTCAGATAACCCTAACTATGATGAAAACAGTAACCAGGCCTTTGCTTCAGCAACTAATGATATTGACGACAGTTCTCATGACCGTGTAGACTATATCAATGATAGAGATCACTCTGAAAATCGTCGTTGGACAAACTGGTCTGCAAGCCCGTCTACCAACCCAGAAGTATCAGCAGGTGTGATCTTCCGTGAAAATGGTAAGATTGTAGAGCGGACTGTTGCGCAAGCCAAACTTCACTTCTTTGCAGATAGTGGTACGGATGCGCCTTCTAAACTTGTTTTAGAGCGCTATGTCGGTCCAGACTTTGAAGTGCCTACCTACTATTCAAACTACCAAGCCTACGAATCAGGACATCCATTTAACAATCCAGAAAATTGGGAAGCTGTTCCTTATCGTGCGGATAAAGACATTGCAGCTGGAGATGAAATCAACGTAACATTTAAAGCTGTCAAAGCTAAAGCCATGAGATGGCGTATGGAGCGTAAAGCAGATAAGAGCGGTGTTGCGATGATTGAGATGACCTTCCTTGCACCAAGTGAATTGCCTCAAGAAAGTACTCAATCGAAGATTCTTGTAGATGGAAAAGAACTTCCTAATTTCGCTGAAAATCGTCAAGATTATCAAATTACCTATAAAGGTCAACGTCCAAAAGTCTCAGTTGAAGAAACCAATCAAGTAGCTTCAACAGTTGTAGATAGTGGAGAAGACAGCCTTCCAGTACTTGTTCGCCTCGTTTCAGAAAGTGGAAAACAAGTTAAGGAATACCGTATCCAGTTGACTAAGGAAAAACCAGTTTCTGAGAAGACAGTTGCTGCTGTACAGGAGGAACTTCCAAAACTTGAATTTGTTGAAAACGATTTGGCCTACAAGACAGTTGAGAAAAAAGATTCAACACTTTATCTAGGTGAGACTCGTGTAGAACAAGAAGGAAAAGTTGGTAAGGAACGTATCTTTACAGCAATTAATTCTGATGGAAGTAAGGAAGAAAAACTCCATGAAGTGGTAGAGGCACCGACAGACCGCATCGTCTTGGTTGGAACGAAACCAGGCACCGCCCTTCCAGAAGATGAAGTGAAGAATCTTGTCCTTAACAGACCAGAACTTGTGGTCGAAGAAGAAACCATTGATTTCAAGGTTCAGGAACGTAAGTCTGATAAGTTGTATCTAGGTGAAACCCGTGTTCTTCAAGAAGGAAAACAAGGAGTCCGTGTTCGCTTGATCGAAGTGGAAAACGGAAAACGCCAACTTAAAGAAACTTATGATAAAGTTGTTGCTCAAGATCGTATCCTAGAAGTTGGAACGAAACCAGGCACCTCTCTTCCAGAAGACGAAGTGAAGAATCTTGTGCTTAACAGACCAGAACTTGTAATTGAAGAAGAAACAATCGATTTCAAAGTTCAGGAACAAAAGAACGATAAACTTCCAGTAGGTCAAACTCGAGTCCTCCAAGAAGGAAGACAAGGAGTCCGTGTTCACTTGATCGAGGTTGAAAATGGTAAGCGAACTGAGAAGTATAGCTATGATAAAGTTATGGCTCAGGATCGCATCGTAGAAGTCGGTATGGCTGGTGAAGCAACTAAACCAGTACAGCCGGTAGATACAAAACCACAAGTGTCAGAAAAAGCAGAAACAAAACCAATTGCTCCAAGTGAAACTAATCAAACTAATAAAGCCCAGTTACCAAATACAGGTAGTGCGGCAAGCCAAGCAACAGTAGCAGCAGGTTTAGCTCTACTCTGTTTGAGTGCAGGCTTAGTAGCCACTAAAGGTAAAAAAGAAGACTAGAAATTTTGATACTTTCGTTATCATTAAAGAGTGGAGAGAAACTCTTGTCTTAGATAGAAGATAAATCCCTTAGAATACAAGTTTCTAAGGGATTTTCTTTGTGTAAAATCGTATAATGATCCTTTCTGTCTCGTTTCGGAGAGAAAGCAAAAATCCCTAGAAAATGTTTAGGGATTCGATTATTTCATTAAGAACAATTCAACAATCATCTCGATATACATGACAAGGGTTACTAAAAATCCTGCACGCCAGAAAAATTTGATGAATTTAGGATAGTAAAAACTGCGTTTTTTCAGAAGGAAGAAAAAAACGAGAATAATGGCTAGGAGTGAGAGGGCTAGGCCCAGTCTAGGGAGGAAATTATGGGTAAAGGTTTTAGCTGTAATAAGGTAATATTCAAATACCAAGACTGGAAAAGCCAAATCCGCAAAGTTTCGTCCTAGTTTTTTTAATCTAAAAAGTTTGGTTATGATAATGCAGACTACTAAGGTCAGTATCAATAATAAAATAGATGCTAATTTCATTAAAATCATATCCATATTGTATCATAAAAAATCGCTAATGGAAACGAGAAACAGAGGAATTTATAGGAAAGTCAGGCTTTTGAGATTGTAGATGTTTTTTGTTATAATGAAAGTTATGAAATCTTATAATACTTTGAATGATTATTATCGAAAACTATTTGGAGAAAAGACCTTTAAAGTCCCTATTGATGCGGGGTTTGACTGTCCCAATCGTGATGGGACTGTGGCTCATGGAGGCTGTACTTTTTGTACGGTTTCAGGTTCTGGAGATGCTATCGTAGCACCAGATGCGCCTATCCGTGAGCAATTTTATAAGGAAATTGACTTTATGCATCGTAAGTGGCCAGATGTTCAGAAGTATCTGGTTTATTTTCAAAATTTTACCAACACCCATGAAAAGGTGGAAGTCATCCGAGAGCGCTATGAGCAAGCTATCAATGAGCCAGGTGTAGTAGGAATCAATATTGGAACGCGCCCAGACTGTTTACCAGACGAAACCATCGAATATTTGGCTGAGTTGTCGGAACGCATGCATGTGACGGTTGAATTGGGCTTGCAGACCACTTATGAAGCAACCTCTGATCTGATTAACCGTGCTCATTCCTATGAGTTGTACGTGGAAACGGTCAAGCGTTTGAGAAAGTATCCCAAGATTGAGATTGTTTCCCATCTTATTAATGGCTTGCCTGGTGAAACCCATGAGATGATGATTGAAAATGTCCGTCGCTGTGTCACGGATAACGATATTCAAGGGATTAAACTGCATTTGCTCCATCTTATGACAAATACTCGTATGCAAAGAGATTATCATGAAGGACGCTTGCAGTTGATGAGCCAGGACGAATATGTTAAGGTCATCTGTGACCAACTGGAAATCATTCCCAAGCATATCGTCATCCATCGAATCACAGGAGATGCACCTAGGGATATGCTGATTGGTCCTATGTGGAGCCTCAATAAATGGGAAGTGCTAAATGCTATTGAAACAGAGATGCGACGTCGTGGAAGTGTGCAAGGATGTAAGGCTGTAAAACAGGAGTTTAATAATGAAAAGACCACTTGAAATGGCACATGATTTTTTGGCTGAGGTTGTAACTCAGGACGATATCGTAGTGGATGCGACTATGGGAAATGGCCACGATACGCTTTTTTTAGCCAAGCTAGCCAAGAAAGTCTATGCCTTTGATATTCAGAATCAAGCCTTGGAAAAGACCCAAGAGCGTTTGGACCAGGCTGGAATGACAAATGCCCAGTTAATCTTGCAAGGTCACGAGACACTGGACCAGTTTGTGACAGAGGCTAAGGCAGGAATTTTTAATCTGGGCTATCTGCCGTCGGCTGATAAGTCCGTTATTACCCAACCTCAAACAACTATTGAAGCCTTAGAAAAGTTATGTCACTTGCTTGTCAAAGGTGGACGGATTGCCATTATGATCTACTATGGTCATGAGGGAGGAGATATTGAGCGAGATGCTGTCTTGGATTTTGTTAGTCAGCTGAACCAACAAGAGTACACAGCTGCCATTTACCGAACTTTAAACCAAGTCAACAACCCACCATTTTTAGTTATGATTGAAAAATTAGAGAGATATAGACATGGATAAACAATACCTACGTGAAAAGCTGGATGCCATGCGCCAGAAATTTGTCGAGTCCACCCACCACGAACGAGCAGTGGGCGTGCTAGACCAAGCGCATATGAGCAAAAAAATGCTTAAAATCAAGAAAAAATTAGTTGCTCTTGAAATGGAACGGTGTCAGAGAAAAATTGAGCACAAGGACTGTTCCAAGGTTGATCAAAAAATCAAAGAGCAGAAGGAGATATTTGAATCCTGTTGTAAAAAAGACTAAGGAGGAATTGCGTGGAATTACTGATTTACCTCATCCTATTTTTACTGGTCTTGATTGTTTCAAGTACAACCAATAAGCTCCTGCCCTTTTTGCCGCTTCCATTGGTTCAAATTCTTTTGGGAATTGTGATTGGTCTCTTTTTACCAAATACTGACTTTCATCTCAATACGGAGTTGTTTTTGGCTCTGGTTATCGGGCCCTTGCTTTTCCGAGAGTCCGAAGAAGCAGATATTACGGCTATTTTAAAACACTGGCGAATCATTGTCTATCTCATATTTCCAGTGATTTTCATCTCGACCCTGAGTTTGGGTGGCTTGGCTCATCTTCTTTGGCTCAGCCTTCCCTTGGCAGCTTGCTTGGCTGTTGGGGCAGCCCTTGGCCCTACGGACTTGGTGGCCTTTGCCTCTCTTTCGGAGCGCTTTAGCTTTCCTAAGCGCGTGTCCAATATTCTCAAAGGTGAAGGACTCTTGAATGATGCTTCTGGCTTGGTGGCCTTTCAGGTTGCCTTGGCCGCTTGGACAACAGGAACCTTTTCACTTGGGCAAGCGGGTAGCTCGCTCATCTTTTCAATTCTAGGTGGTTTTCTGATTGGCTTTTTAACAGCCATGACCAATCGTTTCCTCCATACTTTTTTGTTAAGTGTGCGCGCAACGGATATAGCTAGTGAGCTCCTTCTGGAATTGAGTTTGCCTCTAGTGACCTTCTTTCTAGCAGAAGAAGTACACGTTTCTGGGATTATTGCCGTTGTAGTTGCGGGGATTTTAAAGGCAAGTCGCTTTAAGAAAATCACGCTTCTCGAAGCCCAAGTGGATACGGTGACCGAGACAGTCTGGCATACAGTAACCTTTATGCTCAACGGTTCTGTCTTTGTGATTTTGGGAATGGAGTTGGAAATGATAGCAGAGCCTATCTTGACTAATCCGATCTATAATCCCTTACTTTTATTGGTATCTCTTATAGCCCTTACCTTTGTCCTCTTTGCTATTCGTTTTGTCATGATTTATGGTTATTATACCTATAGGACTAGACGTCTCAAGAAAAAGCTAAATAAGTATATGAAGGACATGCTTCTCTTGACCTTCTCAGGTGTTAAGGGAACGGTGTCGATTGCTACGATTCTTCTGATACCAAGTAATTTAGAGCAGGAGTATCCTCTCTTGCTTTTCCTTGTCGCAGGTGTGACGCTTGTCAGCTTTTTAACAGGTCTCTTGGTCTTGCCTCATCTTTCTGATGAACAGGAAGAAAGCAAGGACTATCTCATGCATATCGCTATTTTGAATGAAGTGACGCTAGAGTTGGAGAAAGAGTTGGAAGATACCAGGAATAAGCTCCCTCTCTATGCAGCCATTGACAATTATCATGGACGTATTGAAAATCTCATCCTGAGTCAGGAAAATAAGGGGGCTCAAGAAGACTGGGAGGCCTTGAAACTTCTTATCCTCAGTATTGAAAGTGATGGATTGGAACAGGCTTATGAAGAAGGCAAGATGAGTGAGCGTGCTTATCGGGTCTACCAACGTTATTTGAAAAACATGGAACAAGGTATTAATCGCAAATTTGCTTCACGGTTGACCTATTATTTCCTTGTTTCCTTGCGGATTTTACGTTTTCTCCTTCACGAAGTATTTACCTTTGGCAAGACCTTTCGCAGTTGGAAAAATGAAGAATCACAGAAACTCAGAGCCCTTGACTATGACCAAATTGCAGAGCTCTATCTAGAAAATACAGAGATGATTATCGAAAGTTTGGAGAACCTAAAAGGGGTTTATAAGAGTTCTTTGATCAGCTTCATGCAGGATTCTCGTCTCCGAGAAACAGCTATTATCACCAGTGGTGCTTTTGTCGAACGGGTTATCAACCGTGTCAAACCCAACAATATCGATGAAATGCTGAGAGGCTATTATCTGGAGCGCAAGTTGATTTTCGAATATGAAGAAAAACGATTGATTACGGCCAAGTATGCCAAGAAATTACGACAAAATGTGAATAACTTAGAGAACTATTCTCTGAAGGAAGCTGCCAATACTCTGCCTTATGATATGATGGAATTGGTAAGAAGAAATTAATCAAGATTGCAAGTGAAGGAGTGTGACATGAAGAAGTGGTGGAAAGAGCTGACAGACAAGCCTTTAGTAAAAGCTTTTTTGCATTATTATCAAGCATCAGATAGTGAGTTGACCAGCGTCGCAGTGGCCTACTATTGGTTGATTTCGATTTTCCCCCTGCTTTTGGTGGTGGTCAATATCCTCCCCTATTTTCAGATTCCAGTTTCTAATTTTTTAAAGGTTGTCAGTGAATTCTTGCCAGATACGGTTTATGATGTGGTCGCAAAGATTATTACAGAGGTGCTGACCCAACCTTCAACGGGTTTGTTGAGTTTTGCGGTTTTGTCAGCCCTCTGGACCTTTTCAAAATCCATGAACTTCTTGCAGAAAGCCTTTAATAAAGCTTACGGAGTAGCTAAAAATCGTGGAATGATTTCTCATCAGCTCATGAGTTTGTTTGTCAGTTTTGGTCTGCAGATTCTCTTTGCTTTAGCTCTCTTTCTGAGTGTCTTTGGTCGCATGCTCCTCAACCTTATCAAAAGCTACTGGCAATCGGATAGTCCTCTCTTTGCTTATCTGCAAGACCTAACAGGCCCTTTGGTCTATGCCTTGATTTTTGCAATCTTGGTCATGCTTTATTATTTCCTGCCAAATGTTAAGGTGCGACGAATTCGACATGTATTGCCAGGAAGTGCCTTTGTCTTGTTGACTCTGGCCTTACTGCTCAATATCTTTTCAGTCTATATTAACAATTATGTCAATCACCTAGTGGACGTGCGTTTTTTCAGTTCCGTCGTCGTGGTGGTCATGATGTTCTGGTTTATTCTCATCGCTAAGATTTTAATTGTCGGAGCGGTGATCAATGCCAGTGTCCAGAGTTTGAAAGATCCGAGCTTTAGAATAAATTAACTCAATTTTTTATCCATAACAAAACGCATATTATCAGGCTTTATAAAACCTTGATAATATGCGCTTTTTTGATTGTGAAAATTAATAGATAAACATGGCATCGCCAAAACTAAAGAAACGATAGTGTTCTTGAATGGCATGGTGGTAGGCATCTAAGACTAATTCACGGCCTGCAAAGGCGGAAACCAACATGACCAGAGTTGATTTTGGCAGGTGGAAGTTGGTTGAGAAGGCATCCACGACCTTCCACTCATATCCAGGTTTAATAAAGATATTGGTCCAGCCAGAATCTGCTTGGATTTGCCCATCAAACTTGGAACCAATGGTCTCCAAGGTGCGGATAGAAGTGGTTCCGACAGCGATGACACGACCACCATTTTCCTTAACAGAGCGAAGGGTGGCAGCAGCTTCCTCAGAAAGTTGGTAGAATTCTGAGTGCATTTCATGTTCGTCCAGATTATCAACTGAAACAGGTCTAAAGGTTCCAAGCCCGACATGAAGAGTCAGATAGACTAGATGAACACCCTTAGCTTGGATTTCTGCTAGCAGTTCTTTAGTGAAGTGTAGTCCAGCAGTTGGTGCTGCAGCAGAGCCACTTTCTTTAGCGTAGACCGTTTGATAGCGTTCACGGTCATCCAGTTTTTCATGGATATAAGGCGGTAGCGGCATTTCACCCAGACTTTCTAAGACTTCTAGGAAAATTCCTTGGTATTCAAAGCGGACAATGCGGCCCCCGTGAGTCAATTCTTCCGTAACGACAGCGCTGAGGCGACCATCACCAAAGCTAACACGAGTGCCAACCTTGAGGCGTTTGGCAGGTTTAGCCAGAACCTCCCACTCATCTCCAGCAGTATTTTTGAGCAGGAGCAGTTCCACATGGCCTCCTGTTTCTTCCTTTTGACCATAGAGGCGGGCAGGGAGAACGCGGGTGTCGTTCATAACGAGGGCATCACCAGGTTCCAGCATATCAATAATGGAGTGGAAGTGTTTATCCTGCATTTCTCCCGTCTCACGGTTGACAATGAGGAGTTTAGAGGCATCTCGTTTTTCAAGGGGCGTTTGAGCAATCAATTCCTCGGGTAAGTAGAAATCAAAATCAGCTGTATTCATATATTTGTTCATTCTTTCTAAGTTCTAATCTTATCCATTATAACATGTTTCAAGTTTGGACGCTCTTTTTTTGAAAATTAAATCGTTTTCACTTGACAAAAATTGGTCTATACCATATAATAAATATAGATTGAAACGGAGGATAAAAAGATGAAAGTTATTAAAGTTGAAAACCAAATCGAAGGTGGAAAAGTTGCTTTTGAGATTTTGAAGGAAAAATTGGCCAATGGAGCTCAAACACTAGGACTTGCGACAGGAAGTAGCCCACTTGAATTTTACAAGGAAATTGTTGAAAGTGACCTTGATTTTTCAAATCTAACCAGTGTCAACCTTGATGAGTATGTAGGCCTTGATGGTGACAACCCACAGTCTTACCGTTATTTTATGCAAGAAAACTTGTTTAACCAAAAACCATTTAAAGAAAGTTTCTTGCCTCGTGGGATTAAGGACAATGCTGAGACAGAAGTTGAACGCTACAACCAAATTTTGGCTGACCATCCAGTTGACCTCCAAATCTTGGGAATCGGTCGCAATGGACATATCGGATTTAATGAGCCTGGTACTCCATTTGACAGTCAAACGCATCTAGTAGAACTTGACAAGTCGACTATCGAAGCCAATGCGCGCTTCTTTGACAAGATTGAAGACGTCCCAACCCAAGCTATTTCAATGGGGATTAAAAACATCTTGGATGCTAAGTCTATTATTCTTTTTGCTTACGGTGAATCAAAAGCAGAAGCCATTGCCGGAACAGTGTCTGGCCCAGTGACTGAGAATCTACCAGCAAGTAGCCTGCAAAATCACCCTGATGTGACCATCATCGCAGATGCTGAAGCGCTCAGCTTACTTGAGAAATAAAAAAGCGACCACCTTCAGTTTTTCTATTTAATGCTTCCAAGACCTGTATAAACGGCAGAAAAAATCAAAATTAAACCGCATTTTTTCTTGACAATTATTACTTTTACGTGTAAAATAGAATAGATCTTGAACTTGAAGGGAGTGAAAAAAATGTCTAAAACAGTAGTACGTAAGAATGAATCTCTTGACGACGCACTTCGTCGTTTCAAACGTGCGGTTACTAAAGCTGGTACTCTTCAAGAAACACGCAAACGTGAATTCTATGAAAAACCTTCTGTAAAACGTAAACGTAAATCAGAAGCAGCTCGTAAACGTAAAAAATTCTAATTAGAAATGAAAGGCTGGAGAAATCTAGTCCTTTTTCTTTTAATACTCTTCGAAAATCAAATTCAAACCACGTCAACGTCGCCTTGGATTATATATGTGACTGACTTCGTCAGTCTTATCTACAACCTCAAAACGGTGTTTTGAGCAACCTGCGACTAGTTTCCTAGTTTGCTCTTTGATTTTCATTGAGTATAAATAAATACTTCAAAACCTGCAAAAATCTGAAATATCCTCCTACAATTTGATATAATAGAGAGAAGAACTCATTTGAAGGAGGAAATGATGTCGGTTTTAGTAAAAGAAGTGATTGAAAAGCTTAGACTAGACATTGTCTATGGCGAACCAGAATTACTTGAAAAGGAAATTAATACCGCGGACATTACGCGACCTGGTCTTGAAATGACGGGTTATTTTGACTACTACACGCCAGAGCGAATCCAGCTCTTGGGAATGAAGGAGTGGTCCTATCTGGTCAGCATGTCTTCTCACAACCGTTACCAAGTCTTGAAAAAAATGTTTCTACCTGAGACACCTGCGGTTATTGTTGCTCGTGGTTTGGTGGTTCCAGAGGAAATGTTAAAGGCAGCCAGAGAATGTAAGATTGCCATCTTAACTAGTCGTACAGCTACTAGTCGTTTGTCTGGAGAGTTATCTAGTTATCTGGATTCTCGTTTGGCAGAACGGACCAGTGTACACGGTGTCTTGATGGATATCTATGGGATGGGTGTCTTGATTCAGGGAGATAGCGGTATCGGTAAGAGTGAAACAGGTTTAGAGCTTGTCAAACGTGGTCACCGCTTGGTAGCAGATGACCGTGTCGATATCTTTGCCAAGGATGAGATTACTCTTTGGGGTGAACCAGCTGAAATCTTGAAACACTTGATTGAAATTCGTGGGGTTGGGATTATCGATGTTATGAGCCTCTACGGTGCGAGTGCGGTCAAGGATTCTTCACAAGTCCAGCTGGCTGTTTACTTGGAAAATTACGATACGCATAAGACTTTTGATCGTCTTGGAAACAATGCTGAAGAAATAGAAATTTCTGGCGTAGGCATTCCTCGTATCCGTATTCCAGTTAAAACAGGTCGGAATATCTCTGTCGTGATTGAGGCTGCTGCCATGAATTATCGTGCCAAGGAAATGGGCTTTGATGCGACGCGTTTGTTCGAAGAACGTTTGACCAATCTTATTGCTCAAAATGAGGAGGTGCCTCATGCTTGATCCAATTGCTATTCATCTAGGCCCTCTAGCCATTCGTTGGTATGCCTTGTGTATTGTGACAGGCTTGATTTTGGCGGTTTATTTGACCATGAAAGAAGCGCCTAGAAAGAAGATCATACCAGACGATATTTTAGATTTTATCTTAGTAGCCTTTCCTCTGGCTATTTTAGGAGCTCGTCTCTACTATGTTATTTTCCGTTTTGATTACTATAGTCAGAACTTAGGAGAAATTTTTGCCATTTGGAATGGTGGTTTGGCTTTTTACGGTGGTTTGATAACTGGGGCTATTGTACTCTATATCTTTGCTGATCGTAAACTCATCAATACTTGGGATTTCCTAGATATTGCGGCGCCTAGCGTCATGATTGCCCAAAGTTTGGGTCGCTGGGGCAATTTCTTTAACCAAGAAGCTTACGGTGCTGCAGTGGATAGTCTGAATTATCTACCTGGCTTTATACGTGACCAGATGTATATTGAGGGGAGCTACCGTCAGCCGACCTTCCTTTATGAGTCTCTATGGAATCTACTTGGATTTGCCTTGATTCTGATATTCAGACGAAAATGGAAGAGTCTCAGACGAGGTCATATCACTGCTTTCTACTTGATTTGGTATGGTTTCGGTCGTATGGTCATCGAAGGTATGCGGACAGATAGTCTCATGTTTTTTGGACTTCGAGTATCTCAATGGCTATCAGTTGTCCTTATCGGACTGGGTATTTTTATCATTCTATATCAAAATCGAAAGAAGGCCCCTTACTATATTTCAGAGGAGGAAAATTAAATGTTAGAAGTTGCATATATTCTTGTAGCCCTTGCTTTGATTGTATTTTTAGTGTATCTAATCATTACTGTACAAAAGCTTGGACGTGTTATCGATGAAACAGAGAAGACGATTAAAACCTTAACTTCAGATGTGGATGTGACCTTGCATCAGACCAATGAATTGCTGTCTAAGGTCAATGTCTTGGCAGATGATATCAATGTCAAGGTGGCAACGATTGATCCACTCTTTAGTGCCGTTGCAGATTTATCTCTATCTGTTTCAGACCTCAATGATCATGCGCGTGTCTTGAGCAAGAAAGCTTCATCAGCTGGTTCAAAAACACTCAAGACTGGTGCAAGTTTGTCAGCTCTACGTGTCGCAAGTAAATTTTTCAAAAAATAAAAAAGGAGAATTCTTATGGGTAAACTATCCTCAATCCTTTTAGGAACCGTTTCAGGTGCAGCTCTTGCCTTGTTTTTAACAAGTGACAAGGGTAAACAAGTTTGCAGTCAGGCTCAAGATTTTCTAGATGATTTGAGAGAAGATCCTGAGTATGCCAAGGAGCAGGTCTGTGAAAAACTGACAGAAGTCAAAGATCAGGCCACAGATTTTGTTCTTAAAACCAAAGAACAGGTTGAGTCAGGTGAAATCACTGTTGACAGTGTCCTTGCTCAAGCTAAATCATGTGCTCGTCAAGCGACAGAAGCATCAAAAGATCGATTCAATAATCTCAAGGAGCAATGGCAAGAAAAAGCCGAAACTCTTGATGAATCAGAAGAGATTGTTATTGATATAACAGAAGAATAAACCATCACCATCTCTGGACGGACTATATGTCTGGGGATGGTGATTTTTTTCTCGTAGCCTGTCTTTGTGGTATAATAATTACTATGCAGAAAAAACCAACGTCAGCCTATGTGCACATCCCGTTTTGTACCCAGATTTGTTATTATTGTGACTTTTCAAAAGTTTTTATCAAGAATCAGCCGGTAGATAGTTATTTGGAACATCTGTTAGAAGAGTTTCAATCTTATGATATTCAAAAGTTAAGAACCCTCTATATTGGTGGTGGAACACCGACAGCTCTATCAGCTTCGCAACTAGAGGTGTTATTGAATGGCTTGACTAAAAACTTGGACTTGTCTGCCTTGGAAGAGTTGACCATTGAAGCCAATCCCGGCGACTTGGATGCGGATAAGATTGCGGTTTTGAAGAACTCGGCTGTCAATCGTGTTTCACTAGGTGTGCAGACCTTTGATGACAAGATGCTGAAAAAGATTGGGCGCAGTCATTTGGAGAAGGATATTTATGAAAATATCGACCGCCTGAAACTGGCTGGTTTTGATAATATCTCTATCGATTTGATTTATGCGCTGCCTGGTCAGACTATGGAGCAGGTCAAGGACAATGTGGCTAAGGCTATTGGGCTGGATATTCCTCATATGAGTTTGTATAGTTTGATTTTAGAAAATCATACGGTCTTTATGAACCGTATGCGACGAGGAAAATTGCCTCTACCTAAGGAGGAATTGGAGGCTGAGATGTTTGAGTACATCATCGCGGAGCTGGAGAAATCTGGTTTTGAGCATTATGAGATTTCCAATTTCTCCAAGCCTGGTTTTGAAAGTCGGCACAATCTCATGTACTGGGATAATGCTGAGTACTATGGCATCGGTGCTGGGGCGTCTGGTTATGTAAATGGAGTACGCTATAAAAATCATGGTCCGATTCGTCATTATCTCACTGCGGTTGAGGAAGGCAATGCACGTATCACAGAAGAACACCTGAGTCAAAAGGAGCAAATGGAAGAAGAAATGTTCCTAGGTCTCCGCAAGAAATCAGGTGTTTCTATGACACGATTTGAGGAGAAATTTGGTCGGCCGTTTGAGGGACTTTATGGCGAAATTGTCAGAGACTTGGTTCAACAAGGTCTCATGCAGATTGAGGGTGACCGCGTGCGCATGACAAAGAGAGGTCTCTTTTTGGGAGACACTGTAGCAGAACGATTTATTTTGGAGTAGGATTATGGGCTTAACTTATCAAATGAAAATGAAGATTCCTTTTGATATGGCTGATATGAACGGTCATATCAAACTTCCAGATGTGATTTTGCTGTCCCTGCAAGTTTCAGGGATGCAGTCGATTGAACTGGGAGTTAGTGATAAGGCCATTTTAGAAGAGCATAATCTGGTCTGGATTATCACAGAATATGATATTGAGGTGGTTCGTTTGCCTCGTTTTGCGGAAGAAATTACCATCGAAACGGAAGCTTTGAGCTACAATCGGCTCTTTTGCTACCGTCGCTTTAACATTTATGATGAAGCAGGTCAGGAACTCATCCACATGATGGCGACCTTTGTTCTCATGGACCGCGACAGTCGAAAAGTCCATGCTGTCGAACCTGAGATTGTGGCTCCGTATCAGTCTGATTTTGATAAAAAGCTTATCCGTGGGCCAAAGTATGAGTCTTTGGAAGAACCATTCAGCAAGGATTACCATGTTCGTTTTTACGACTTGGATATGAATGGTCATGTTAATAACAGTAAGTATCTGGACTGGATTTTTGAGGTTATGGGAGCGGATTTTTTGACCCAATATATTCCCAAGAAAATCAACCTCAAGTATGTCAAGGAAGTTAGACCAGGTGGGGTGATTACATCGGCTGTTGAACGGACTGGACTGGAAAGCAAGCATGAGATTACAAGCGACGGGGCTACCAATGCCCAAGCTATCATCACTTGGCAAGAAATGAAGAAGGATTAGAGAAAAATATGAAGTATAAAGGCTATTTAATTGATTTAGACGGAACCATTTATAAGGGGAAAGATCGAATTCCAGCAGGAGAGGCTTTTGTCCACGAATTGCAAAAGCGAGACATCCCCTATCTCTTTGTGACTAACAATACAACCCGCACTCCAGAGAGTGTTCAGGAGATGTTGGCTCAGAATTTTAATATCGATACGCCCCTATCGACTGTCTACACAGCGACTTTGGCGACTATCGACTATATGAACGACTTGGGGCTTGAAAAGACCGTCTATGTCATCGGAGAAGCAGGGCTTAAGGAAGCCATCAAGGCGGCTGGTTATGTGGAAGACAAGGATAATCCTGCCTATGTGGTAGTAGGCCTGGACTGGCAAGTTGACTATGAAAAATTTGCCATAGCAACTCTAGCTATTCAAAAAGGTGCCCACTTTATCGGAACCAATCCTGACCTCAACATCCCGACAGAGCGCGGTCTTTTGCCTGGTGCTGGTTCACTGATTACCCTTCTTGAAGTGGCAACACGAGTGAAGCCTGTTTATATCGGGAAACCAAATGCTATCATTATGGACAAGGCGGTTGAGCACTTAGGCTTGGAACGTGAAGAGTTGATTATGGTTGGGGACAACTATCTGACAGATATTCGGGCTGGGATTGACAACGGCATTCCAACGCTCTTGGTGACAACAGGTTTTACCAAGGCAGAAGAAGTGGCAGACCTACCAATCGCACCGACTCATGTGGTTTCTAGCCTTGCGGAGTGGGATTTTGATGAAAACTAAACTGACCTTTTGGAGCTCTATGCTCTTTCTTCTCTCCCTCTCAATCCTTCTGACTATCTATCTGGCTTGGATTTTTTATCCGCTGGAAATTCAGTGGTTAAGTTTAACGGATCGGGTCTATTTAAAACCAGAAACCATTCAGTACAACTTTCATATCTTGATGAATTATCTGACCAATCCATTTAGTCAGGTCCTAGAGATGCCAGATTTTCGTTCGTCAGCTGCTGGGCTACACCATTTTGCAGTGGTCAAGAACCTCTTTCACCTGGTTCAGCTAGTAGCTTTAGTGACACTGCCAAGTTTTTACGTCTTTGTCAATAGGATTGTGAAAAAGGGCTTTTTATCTCTATTTAGTAAAGGGCTTCTGACTCTAGTGGTTTTGCCTTTGCTGATTGGCCTTGGAGGAGTGTTGATTGGTTTTGACCAATTCTTTACCCTTTTCCATCAAATTCTCTTTGTGGGAGATGATACTTGGCTTTTTGATCCAGCCAAGGATCCAGTGATTCTGATTTTACCAGAGACTTTCTTCCTTCATGCCTTCCTCCTCTTTTTTGCCCTCTATGAAAGCTTCTTTGGTTTTCTATACCTGAAAAGCCGTAGGAAGTGAAACGAAAGATATTCTTATTTTGCATAAATCAATTAGGTATGTGATTCGAAACTATTGTCAAGAATGAATTAATCAAATCTAAAAAGAGTTAATCGTTCGCAAACAGTCTATTTTTCTTGAAAAAATAGGCTTTTTTTCTAAAAATCTCTAGTCAAGCGCTTTATTTTTTTGTATAATAGAAGTAGCAAAGTATAGATAAGAAGAGAAAAGCATGATTACACTATTTCTATCACCGAGCTGTACTTCATGTCGTAAGGCAAAGGCCTGGTTAGAAAAACATAAGGTTCCCTTTGAGGAACACAATATTATGACCAGTCCTTTAACAAGAAAAGAATTGCAACACATCCTTTCCTTGACCGAAAATGGTACTGATGACATCATTTCAACTCGTTCAAAAATTTTTCAAAAATTAGATATTGATGTAGAAAGTATTTCGGTATCAGAATTGCTTCATTTGATTGAGCAGTATCCAAGTCTTTTGCGTCGTCCAATTATTATCGATGCCAAACGTATGCAGATCGGTTTTAATGAAGATGAGATTCGTGCTTTTCTCCCTCGTAGTTACCGTAAGCAAGAACTAAAAGAAGCAAGAATGAGAGCTGGTATTAGTTAATGAACAAACAGTATAGTTACCCACTAGATTTGTCGTGGAGCACTGAAGAACTTGCTTCAGTGCTTTCTTTTTTTAATGATGTTGAAGCTGCCTATGAAGGCAAGGTAGAGGCCAAAAAGTTACTGGACTCCTATAAGGGATTCAAGGCGGTTGTGCCAAGCAAGAGCGAAGAGAAACGTTTGGGACGAGAATTTGAAACAGTGAGTGGCTATTCGCTTTACCGAGCAGTTCAGGCGGCTAAGGAAAAAGGGGAAGGAAAGATTTCTCTTGGAAAGTAAATTTGAATTTGCCAAAGAGCTTGTCAAGAAGGCGGGTCAGTACATCCTTGACCATATGCAGGAAGACTTGCGTGTTGAGACCAAGTCCTCTCCAACAGATTTGGTAACCAGACTGGACAAGGAAGTTCAGGAATTCTTGGTTAGTGAGATTTTGTCTCGTTATCCTGAGGATAAGATTTGTGCTGAAGAGGGCTGTTTGCGAGCTTCAGTTCAAGAGGGCAAGGTTTGGGTCATTGATCCGATTGATGGGACCAATAATTTTGTAGCCCAGCAGGAAGATTTTGCTGTCATGATGGCTTATTTTGAAAATGGTCAAGGTCAGTTTGGTCTCATTTATGATGTGATCAAAGGGGATTGTTATCACGGTGGTGGTAAGTTTCCGGTTTGTCGAAACGATCAGCCCCTAGCTCCCTTTCAAGCAAAACCACTTGGAGATTTTCTCATTGCAGGGAATAGTGGTATGTTGGAAACCAATGAATGGGGCTTGGCTGATTTGGGACGAGCGGTCCTTGGTGTACGTGTCTATGGGAGTGCGGCCATTAGTTTTGCCAAGATTTTGTCAGGGCGTTTGTTGACCTATGTCACTTATCTCCAACCATGGGATTATGCTGCAGCTAGTATTTTAGGGGAAAGTCTGGGCTATCGGGTTGTGACTCTTTCTGGTGAAGCTCTTGATTTTCAAACCAGACAGCCAGTCATGATGGTGCCTCTTGAGATGCTGGAGGAAATTCAGTCCTATATTTACGAAAGGAAAAGAACTTAAATGCAATTTCCAGAAGGATTTGTTGAAAAATATGAAGAGATACTAGGAGATGAGGCAAGAGATTTTCTTGCCTCTTTTGAGGAGGAAGCGGTTTCGGCTTTTCGGGTCAATCCTTTAAAAGAAGCGCCAGTTTCTTTTTCTGACGCCATTCCTCAAACTCCTTGGGGACATTATGGGAAGGTTTCAGGGAAATCACCTGAGCATGCTACTGGTTTGGTTTATTCGCAAGAACCTGCTGCCCAGATGGTTGCTCAGGTAGCCCAGCCCAGTTCTGGTATGAAAGTCTTGGATTTGGCTGCTGCACCGGGTGGCAAATCAACTCAGCTGGCAGCCTATCTAGCAGGGGAGGGTCTCCTTGTTTCCAATGAAATTTCAAGCAAACGGGCTAAGATTTTAGTAGAAAACATGGAGCGCTTTGGAGCGACAAATGTCGTGGTGACCAATGAATCTGCTGACCGCCTGGCCAAAGTTTTTAAGGGCTATTTTGACCTCATTGTCCTAGATGCCCCTTGTTCTGGTGAAGGGATGTTCCGTAAGCAACCAGATGCTATGGACTATTGGAGCTTAGATTATCCAAGTCAATGTGCTAGCTTGCAAAGAGAAATTCTAGAGGATGCGGTGACCATGTTAGCTGAAGGTGGTCGCTTGGTTTATTCAACCTGTACCTGGGCCCCCGAGGAAAACGAAGAGATTGTTAATTGGTTGTTGGATGAGTATGATTTTGACTTGTTACCAGTAGAGCATATCAATGGAATGGTAGCTGGTATTGGCCTGCCAGAAACGGCTCGGATGTATCCTCATCATTTTAAGGGAGAGGGGCAATTTGTAGCCCATTTACAATTTAGGGGTGACAATCCAGCTACTAAATTTAAGGCAAGTAAGAGCAATCTTAGCCGAGAACAAGTTACTTTGTGGCAGGAATTTGCCCAAAAACACCTGAAAATCAATCTAAGGGGAATCTTGCAGACTTTTGGTGACCAACTCTATCTCCTGCCAGAACTTTTGCCAGATTTAGGGAAACTCAAGATTGCTCGGAATGGCCTGCATCTAGGGACCTTTAAGAAGAAACGCTTTGAACCCAGTTTCGCTCTTGGTCTAGCCTTGAAACCGAGTCAGGTCAAGCAGTCAGTTGAAATTAATCAAGAAGAGTTTGTAAAGTATGTGGCTGGAGAAACCGTTCAGCTGGCAGAAAGTCTGCCAAATGGTTGGTATCAGGTTTTGGTTCAAGGCAATGGGTTGGGCTTTGCAAAGGTGACTGGAAATGTTTTGAAAAATTATTTTCCAAAAGGCCTCAGATTCAAGTGAAAATGCTAGTCAAAGTAGCTTGTCTATGTTATAGTGGAAGTATGGATTTTTTTCAAATTGTCTTTCATTTTAAGTCAAAATTGGTGGAGAAGATAACTGAGCAAATTTCTAGTAAAACCAAGCAAAGAACTTCAGTTGGCTCCTAATTTTAAAAAAGAAAAACATAAATAAATAGTTGAAAAAATTCACAGCATTCACCATTATTTTCAAGGAGAAAAACAGTGAAAAAAAGGAAAAAACTCGCTTTATCCCTTGCAGCTCTTTTGCTGGCAGGTTCTTTGGCGGGATGTGCTAGCTGGATTGATCGTGGAGAATCCATGACAGCTGTTGGCTCAACGGCTCTTCAGCCCTTGGTCGAAGCAGCAGCAGATGAATTTGGCTCTATGCACGTTGGAAAAACAGTCAACGTCCAAGGTGGAGGATCTGGTACAGGTTTGTCTCAGGTTCAGTCTGGAGCTGTTGATGTAGGAAATTCAGACGTATTTGCCGAGGAAAAAGACGGTATCAACGCATCCGCTCTAGTGGACCATAAGGTTGCTGTAGCGGGCTTGGCAGTTATTGTGAACAAGGAAGTTGATGTTGAAAATCTGACAACTGAACAACTCCGTAGCATCTTAACAGGTCAAGTGACCAACTGGAAAGAAGTCGGTGGGAAAGACCTAGCCATTTCCATTATCAACCGCGCGGCAAGTTCTGGTTCGCGTGCAACCTTTGATAGTGTTATCATGGATGGTCAATCTGCCGTGCAGAGTCAAGAACAGGATTCAAATGGGATGGTCAAAAACATTGTTTCCCAGACACCAGGAGCCATTTCTTACCTAGCCTTTGCCTATGTGGATGACTCGGTGAAACGCATGAAGTTGAACGGCTATGAGCCGATTGCAGAAAATGTTACAAGCAATAACTGGCCTTTGTGGTCTTATGAACACATGTACACCCTAGGCCAACCAAATGAATTGGTGGCAGAATTCCTAAACTTTGTCCTCTCTGATGAAGCGCAAAGTGGAATCGTTAAGGGGATGGGCTATATTTCTGTCAAGGAAATGAAGGTTGAAAAAGATGCTGTAGGAACGGTGACAGCACTAGAAGGGAGTCACTAATGAATCAAGAAGAATTAGCTAAAAAATTACTTTCTCCCTCAAAGAACTCTCGTCTAGAGAAATTAGGAAAAGGCTTGACCTTTGCCTGTCTGTCTTTGATTGTTATCATTGTGGCTATGATTTTGATTTTCGTAGCCCAAAAAGGTTTGTCGACCTTCTTTGTCAATGGGGTTAATATCTTTGATTTCCTATTTGGACAAACTTGGAATCCTTCAGGTAAACAATTTGGTGCCCTTCCCATGATTTTGGGTTCCTTCATTGTCACAATCCTATCAGCTCTTATCGCAACTCCTTTTGCCATCGGTGCGGCAGTCTTTATGACCGAGGTTTCACCAAAAGGTGCTAGAATCTTGCAACCAGCTATTGAATTGCTTGTCGGAATTCCTTCAGTTGTGTATGGATTTATCGGTTTGCAGGTCGTAGTTCCCTTTGTCCGCAGTGTTTTTGGTGGAACTGGTTTTGGGATTTTGTCAGGGATTTTCGTTCTCTTTGTTATGATTTTACCGACGGTAACCTTTATGACAACCGATAGTTTGCGTGCGGTGCCTCGTCACTACCGCGAAGCTAGTTTGGCTATGGGAGCCACTCGTTGGCAAACCATCTGGCGCGTGACCTTGAAAGCGGCGCGTTCAGGGATTTTCACAGCAGTGGTCTTTGGGATGGCGCGTGCCTTTGGTGAGGCCTTGGCTATTCAGATGGTGGTCGGAAACTCAGCCGTTGTCCCAACTTCATTGACAACACCTGCTGCGACCTTGACTTCTGTTTTGACTATGGGTATCGGAAATACTGTTATGGGAACCGTTGACAATAACGTACTCTGGTCACTGGCCTTAGTCTTGCTCTTGATGAGTTTGGCCTTCAACAGTGTGATTAAATTGATTACGAAAGAAAGAGGAAAGAAAAACTATGCACGCTAAGAAATTAGATAAAATTGCAACAGCTGTCCTCTACTCGATTGCAGGAATTATTGTTGCCATCTTGGCATCCTTGATTCTTTATATCTTGGTTCGTGGTTTGCCCCACATCTCTTGGTCTTTCTTGACTGGCAAATCATCTTCTTACCAAGCAGGCGGAGGGATTGGAATTCAGCTCTATAATTCCTTCTTCCTTCTGGTTATTACCTTGATGATTTCTGTGCCCTTGTCTATGGGAGCTGGGATTTTCCTAGCTGAATATGCTAAAAAAGGTCCTGTGACCAATTTTGTCAGAACCTGTATTGAAATCTTGTCTTCACTCCCATCTGTGGTTGTAGGTCTCTTTGGTTACTTGATCTTTGTAGTTCAGTTTGAGTATGGATTTTCAATCATTTCAGGTGCCTTGGCCTTGACAGTCTTTAACTTACCTCAGATGACTCGTAATGTTGAAGACAGCTTGAAACACGTTCACCATACGCAACGTGAGGCTGGTCTGGCCCTTGGGATTTCTCGTTGGGAGACAGTTGTCCATGTGGTCATTCCAGAAGCTCTTCCAGGTATTGTGACTGGGGTCGTCTTAGCTTCTGGTCGTATCTTTGGTGAGGCTGCGGCTCTTATCTATACAGCAGGACAATCCGCTCCAGCCCTTGACTGGTCTAACTGGAATATTCTCAGTGTAACTAGCCCAATCTCTATCTTCCGTCAAGCAGAAACCTTGGCTGTCCATATCTGGAAAGTCAATAGTGAAGGTACTATTCCTGATGGAACTATCGTATCAGCAGGTTCTGCGGCCGTCCTCCTCATCTTTATCCTCATTTTTAACTTTGGAGCCCGCAAACTCGGAAGCTACCTACATAAGAAATTAACCGCTGCCTAAAGGAGAAGCCATGTCAAAATATAATTGGGATGAAAAGCATATCATCACCTTTCCTGAAGAGAAAGTGGCCCTCTCTACTAAGGATTTACATGTTTACTACGGTAAAAATGAATCCATCAAGGGCATCGATATGCAATTTGAAAAAAATAAAATTACGGCCTTAATTGGCCCTTCTGGTTCAGGAAAATCAACCTACCTCCGCAGTCTCAATCGTATGAATGATACCATTGATATTGCTAAGGTAACAGGTCAAATTCTCTATCAAGGGATTGATGTCAACCGCCCAGAAATCAATGTTTATGAGATGCGTAAGCATATTGGAATGGTCTTCCAACGACCAAATCCCTTTGCCAAGTCTATCTACCGTAACATCACTTTTGCCCATGAACGTGCAGGAGTTAAGGACAAGCAAGTCTTGGATGAAATTGTGGAAACCTCTCTCCGTCAGGCTGCCCTTTGGGACCAGGTCAAGGACGATTTGCACAAGTCGGCCTTGACACTATCAGGTGGTCAGCAGCAACGTCTCTGTATCGCTCGTGCTATCTCTGTTAAACCAGATATCCTTTTGATGGATGAACCGGCATCAGCCTTGGATCCGATTGCGACAGCCCAGCTGGAAGAAACCATGTTGGAATTGAAGAAGGACTTTACCATCATCATCGTGACCCACAGTATGCAGCAGGCTGCGCGTGCTAGTGACTACACAGGATTTTTCTACTTGGGTGACTTGATCGAGTACGATAAGACCTCTAATATTTTCCAAAATGCCAAACTACAGTCAACCAATGACTACGTAACAGGACACTTTGGATAGAAAGGAAACAGTATGACAGAAGCGATTTTACAGGTGTCAGACCTGTCCGTTTACTACAATCAAAAAAAGGCCTTGAATAGTGTTTCCCTATCTTTCCAACCCAAGGAAATTACAGCCTTGATCGGTCCATCTGGATCAGGGAAATCAACCCTCCTAAAGGCTATCAACCGCATGGGGGATCTTAATCCAGAGGTAACCACAACTGGTTCAGTGGTTTATAACGGCCACAACATTTACAGCCCGCGTACAGATACAGTTGAATTGCGGAAGGAAATCGGTATGGTTTTCCAACAACCAAACCCCTTCCCTATGTCTATCTACGAAAATGTTGTTTACGGGCTTCGTATCAATGGAGTGAAGGACAAGCAGGTTCTAGATGAGGCGGTTGAAAAAGCCTTGCAACGAGCTTCTATCTGGGATGAGGTCAAGGATCGCCTGCATGATTCAGCTATCGGGCTTTCAGGCGGACAACAGCAACGTGTCTGCGTTGCCCGTGTCTTGGCAACTAGTCCTAAAATCATTCTCTTGGATGAACCGACTTCAGCTCTGGACCCTATCTCGGCTGGTAAGATTGAGGAAACCTTGTATGCTCTAAAAGATAAATACACCATGCTCTTGGTTACGCGTTCCATGCAACAAGCCTCTCGTATCTCTGACAAGACAGGATTTTTCCTAGATGGAGATTTGATTGAGTTTAACGATACTAAGAAGATGTTCCTCAACCCACAACACAAGGAAACAGAAGATTATATTTCAGGAAAATTTGGATAAGGAGATAAATGATGTTACGTTCTCAATTTGAAGAAGATTTGGAGAAATTGCACAACCAGTTCTATGCAATGGGACAAGAAGTGCTATCCCAAATCAATCGTACGGTACGTGCCTTTGTTACGCACGACCGTGATTTGGCCAAAGAAGTCATCGAAGACGATGCAGAAGTAAACGAATACGAAGTGAAATTGGAGAAGAAATCATTTGAAATGATTGCCCTTCAACAACCAGTTTCTCAAGATTTGCGTACTGTTTTGACAGTCTTGAAGGCTGTATCTGACTTGGAACGTATGGGTGACCATGCCGTTTCCATTGCCAAGGCGGCAATTCGTATGAAGGGGGAGCAACGCATCCCAGCTGTTGAAGAAGAAATCAAGAGAATGGGTCGCGATGTCAAGAACTTCGTCGAAGCAGCCCTTGAACTCTATCTCAATGGTTCAGTAGACCAGGCCTATGAAGTAGCAGCCATGGATGAAAAGATCAACCATTACTTTGATAGCATTCGTGACTTGGCTACAGAAGAGATCAAGAAAAATCCTGATGCCATTGTTACAGGTCGTGATTATTTCCAAGTGATTGCCTTCTTGGAACGTATTGGAGACTATGCCAAAAATATCTGTGAATGGGTTGTTTACTTTGAAACAGGTAAGATTGTCGAACTATAGAATAGATTCATTCTGTATAAAAAGGAGCTTGAAATCAACTGATAGCTCCTTTTCTTGAATTAAAAAAATATTTTTAAGATAAAAATTCAAAAAACACTTGACAAGCAACTTGGATAGAGTTATAATTATACAAAATTAACAGAGAGGTTGTTTATTTATGAAATCAAAAAAATGGATATTTGTTTTATGTAGTTTTCTTGCAAGTTTCTTCTTAGTAGCTTGCCAGTCAGGTTCGAATGGTTCTCAGTCAGCTGTTGAAGCCATTAAGCAAAAGGGGAAATTAGTTGTGGCGACCAGTCCTGACTATGCACCTTTTGAATTTCAGTCTTTAGTTGACGGGAAAAATCAGGTAGTCGGTGCGGATATTGATATGGCTCAGGCTATCGCTGATGAACTTGGGGTGAAGTTGGAAATTTCAAGCATGAGTTTTGACAATGTCTTGACCGGTCTTCAAACTGGTAAGGCTGACCTAGCAGTTGCAGGAATTAGCGCTACTGACGAGAGAAAAGAAGTTTTTGATTTTTCAATCCCTTACTATGAAAACAAGATTAGTTTCTTGGTTCGTAAGTCTGATGTAGAAAAATACAAGGATTTAACTAGCTTAGAAAGTGCTAATATTGCAGCCCAAAAAGGGACTGTTCCAGAATCTATGGTCAAGGAACAATTGCCAAAAGCTCAATTAACTTCCCTAACCAATATGGGTGAAGCAGTTAATGAATTGCAGGCTGGAAAAGTTGATGCTGTTCACATGGATGAGCCAGTTGCCCTTAGCTACGCTGCTAAAAATGCCGACTTAGCTGTTGCAACTGTCAGCTTGAAGATGAAGGACGGCGAAGCCAATGCAGTTGCCCTTAGAAAAAATAGTGCTGATTTGAAAGAAGTGGTGGACAAGGTCATCAAAAAACTCAAGGATGACGGCACCTACCAAAAATATCTTGAAAAAGCGGCAACCTTAACAGAAGTTGAAGAATAATACTCAATGAAAATCAAAGAGCAAACTAGGAAGCTAGCCGCAAGCTGTACTTGAGTACGGTAAGGCGACGCTGACGTGGTTTGAATTTGATTTTCGAAGAGTATAAGAAAAAAGCAGAGTTGGAAGTCAATCCAATTCTGCTTTTAAATAGTTTAAAACATTTTCCAGGTTCTCTAAGGACACCTTAGCAAATTGATAAGGGCAGGCATCCAAGTATGCCTCTTCAAAGAAGTCTAAGCCCAGTTGACTGTGCTTGAGACTGGCGATTTTAGGATACTGTCTCAGGTCTAGCAATAAACTATCATGAAGCGGAAAGTGAGGAAGGGGACAAGGTGTTTTAGCTAGTCTTTCCTCGATTTGTTTTTGGTAAGCTTCCTGATTGGATAAGCGAGCTAGCCGATTTTTCTCAAATAATTGACTGTCAATATAGAGTGACAGGGCCTTTTGCATGATGAGGTTGCTGTCGTAGTCTAGGATATTTTTGTAGGCCACAAAGGCTTCCTTGATAGCATTTGGAAGAATGAGTGCTGTTATCCGCAGGGCTGGAAAGAGGCTGGTTGAGAAGGATTTGATATAAATGACGCGCTCCTCTGTATCTAGATAGTGGAAGGTCTGGCCCTTCTTGGAGTCCAAATCACCCAGATAATCGTCCTCTACGATATAGACACCATACTTGGCAGCTAAGTCAAGAATAGCCCGTTTGTCCTGCTCTGAATAGGAATGTCCCAGAGGATAGTGAAAACGAGGAATGGTATAGAAAAACTTAATTTGTCCTGTTTTGAAGTGGCCTTCCAGTTCCTCCAAGTCAATTCCATCAATGCCTCGTTCAATCGTTTGATAGTCCAGACCTTGAGCAATCAAGAGGCGATTCATCCGATGGTAGGTCGGCTGTTCCACCAAGATTTCCTTTGCTTGGCTAGGAAAGGAAATTTGAGAAAGGATAAAAAGGGCTTGTTGGGTCCCAGAAGTCAATACCAACTGGTCTGTCTTGCAGTAGAGAGCTTGGTCAAAGAGGAGTTTATGGATGGATTGTCTTAAGTCTTCTAATCCTTCTTGGTTATCATAGTAGTTGAAGAGGTAGTTTTCCCGACCAATCAAGGTTTCATTGACACAGAGTCGGAAATCGTCATAGGCACTGGCATGTTCGTCAGTGACTTCGATTTCTAGATCCTGGTGTTGCCCTTGTTCTAGGACATAATAACCACTTTGGGGCTTGGCATAGAGGTATTGTTCGTGCCGTAATTCCAACAGGGCTCGTTGGACAGTATCCTTGCTACAGTGAAAGTCAAGGCTCAGTTGACGGATAGAAGGCAGGCGGCTTCCCGTCGGAAATCGTCCAGACTCGATACCATTTTTTAGATAGGAAATGACCTCTTGGTACTTGCTTTGTTTCTTCATTCCAGACCTCCCTTGATTTTGTTACATTGTACCTTTTTTTTCCTTCTTGGCAATGTCTATAGTGTTTCTCTCGTTCACATCTAGGGGCAAATGTGGTATACTTAGGAGTAAGATTTATAGAATAATATACAAGAAAGAGAATGGATAAGAACGTGCAGGAACCAGTGAAATTATTTCAATACAATACCCTAGGAGCCTTGATGGCCGGCCTTTATGGTGGGACCATGACAGTAGGAGAATTACTGGAGCATGGTGACCTTGGTTTGGGAACCTTGGATTCCATTGATGGAGAATTGATTGTCTTGGATGGCAAGGCTTATCAAGCCAAAGGCTTAGGAGAGCAACCGGAAATTGTAGAAGTGTCACCAGATGCCCTTATTCCTTACGCAGCAGTAGTACCGCATCAGGCAGAGGTCATTTTCCGCCAGCGCTTTGAGATGACAGACAAGGAATTGGAAGAGCGAATCGAGTCTTATTATGATGGGGAAAATCTTTTCCGCTCTATCAAGATTCGTGGGGAATTTTCGCATATGCATGTGCGCATGATTCCCAAGTCGACACCAGATACCAAGTTTGCTGAGGTCGCAACTCGTCAACCGGAATATAGTCGTGACAATGTGGCGGGGACCATCGTTGGTTTCTGGACGCCAGAGATTTTCCATGGAGTCAGTGTGGCAGGCTACCATCTACACTTCATCTCAGATGATTTGACCTTCGGTGGGCATGTCATGGACTTTGTTATCAAGGAAGGGATTATCGAGGTGGGAGCAGTTGATCAGTTGGACCAACGTTTCCCAGTCCAAGACCGTCAATACTTGTTTGCTAAGTTCAATGTTGACGAGATGAAAAAAGATATTGAAAAGGCGGAATAGGAGAAGAAAATGACCATTCATATTATCATTACCATGTTGCTGTTGCTGGCTTTCTTGATAGGAAGCGTTTGGTATGCCAAAAAGAAATACCAGATCAATCTAGCTGTTTTGGGCTTGGGGGCTGTAGCCTTCTTTGTCTCTTCACAGATTTTGGAAAAACTGGTGCATATCTTGGTTTTACATCCTCAAAAAGACGGTAGTATTGCCCTTTTGCAAGACCATCCGCTTGTCTATATCATCTATGGCCTAGCCATGGCAGCATTTTTTGAGGAAACTGCTCGTCTTATTTTCTTCAAATGGTTGGAGAAAAAGAGAAGTTTGGAAAAGGCAGATGCCTTGGCTTATGGATTGGGGCATGGTGGCTTGGAGTTGATTTTCCTAGGTCTTACTAGTTTGATTAATCTCTACATCGTTCTCTCAGCAGTTCAAACTCAGAATCCACAGGTCATGCAATTGCTGTCTGAAAATATGTTAAAAACCATTCAGTCACTTTCTGTCTGGCAGATTTATTTGCTTGGTTTTGAGCGAATTTTGGCTCTAGGTTTCCAATTGCTTTTGACTGTTTGGGTTTACCAAGCTGTTCGCCAGAAGAAATGGATTTATCTCCTAGCAGCCTATGGCCTACATGCCTTCTTTGACCTGGCACCATCTCTAGCCCAAGTTGGCTGGCTTACAAGTCCAGTCTTAGTTGAAGTCATTCTACTAGTTGAACTGATCCTAGTTGCCTATGGAACCAAGGCTATCTTTTGCAAAAAATCATAAGAAAAAGGGGGAAACCTCTTTTTTTGTTTAAAATAAGCCCAAGATTTTTTTAGGGTCGTCAAATGGTCTTAAAAATGGTATAATGGAATGAATTTTGTAAAAGGAAGAGTGTCATGTCAGTAAAAGAAAACATGCTTGAAATCTTAGAAGGGATTGATATCCGTTTCAAAGAACCCTTGCATAGCTATAGTTATACAAAAGTAGGTGGAGAGGCCGATTATTTGGTCTTTCCACGAAATCGTTTTGAGTTGGCGCGCGTTGTTAAATTTGCCAATCAAGAAGACATCCCTTGGATGGTTCTTGGAAATGCCAGCAATATCATCGTTCGTGATGGTGGAATTCGTGGATTTGTCATCTTGTGTGACAAGCTCAATAATGTTTCTGTTGATGGCTATACTATTGAAGCAGAAGCTGGTGCCAACTTGATTGAAACAACTCGCATTGCCCTTCGTCATAGTTTGACTGGCTTTGAGTTTGCTTGTGGCATTCCAGGGAGCGTCGGTGGTGCTGTCTTTATGAATGCGGGTGCCTATGGTGGCGAGATTGCCCACATCTTGCAGTCTTGTAAGGTTTTGACCAAGGATGGAGAAATCGAGACCCTGTCTGCCAAAGATTTGGCTTTTGGTTACCGCCATTCAGCTATTCAGGAGTCTGGTGCAGTTGTTCTGTCAGCTAAATTTGCCCTAGCTCCAGGAAGCCATCAGGTTATCAAGCAAGAAATGGATCGTTTGACGCATCTACGTGAACTCAAGCAACCTTTAGAATATCCATCTTGTGGTTCGGTCTTTAAGCGTCCAGTAGGTCATTTTGCAGGTCAATTAATTTCAGAAGCTGGTTTGAAAGGCTATCGTATTGGTGGAGTAGAAGTCTCAGAAAAACACGCAGGTTTTATGATCAATGTCGCTGATGGAACGGCTAAAGACTACGAGGACTTGATTGAGTCTGTGATTGAAAAAGTCAAGGAACACTCTGGCGTTACTCTTGAGAGAGAGGTCCGTATTTTAGGTGAAAGCAAGTAGGAAGTTTTAGCTGAAAAGCTGCTGCTATGTCATGGAAAGGGGGTGAAAGCCTATCGTCAGTGCAGAAGAATGTAGGCAGTTCAATCTCCTACACGAGGTAGTAGCGGCCTGACAGAGCCCTGATCTGTTAATCTATGAAAAAGAAGGAATAAATGACAATTGAAAAAACCAATTATTGAATTCAAAAACGTCTCTAAAGTTTTTGAAGACAGCAACACCAAGGTTCTCAAAGACATCAACTTTGAGTTGGAAGAGGGGAAATTTTATACCCTTCTAGGCGCATCTGGGTCAGGGAAATCAACTATCCTTAACATCATTGCAGGTTTACTGGATGCGACGACAGGAGATATTTTGCTGGATGGTGTCCGTATCAATGACATCCCAACCAACAAGCGAGACGTCCATACGGTCTTCCAATCCTATGCCTTGTTTCCACATATGAATGTGTTTGAAAATGTTGCCTTTCCACTCCGCTTGCGTAAAATTGACAAGAAAGAAATCGAGAAACGCGTAGCGGAAGTTCTCAAGATGGTTCAGTTGGAAGGTTATGAAAAACGTTCCATTCGTAAACTCTCTGGAGGACAACGTCAGCGTGTGGCTATTGCCCGTGCCATCATCAACCAACCCCGTGTGGTTTTGTTGGATGAGCCTTTGTCAGCGCTGGACTTGAAATTAAGAACAGACATGCAGTATGAGTTGCGTGAACTGCAACAACGCTTGGGCATTACCTTTGTCTTTGTCACTCACGATCAGGAAGAAGCCCTGGCCATGAGTGACTGGATTTTTGTCATGAATGATGGCGAGATTGTCCAGTCTGGAACACCAGTAGATATCTACGATGAGCCGATTAACCATTTTGTTGCCACCTTTATCGGCGAGTCAAACATCTTGCCAGGTACCATGATTGAGGACTACTTGGTTGAGTTTAATGGCAAACGCTTCGAAGCGGTCGATGGTGGGATGAAGCCAAATGAACCTGTTGAGGTCGTGATTCGTCCAGAAGACTTGCGCATTACCCTTCCTGAAGAAGGCAAGCTCCAAGTTAAGGTCGATACCCAGCTCTTCCGTGGGGTTCACTATGAAATTATCGCCTATGACGAACTTGGAAATGAATGGATGATCCACTCGACTCGTAAGGCCATCGTGGGTGAGGAAATCGGTCTGGACTTTGAACCAGAAGACATCCACATCATGCGTCTCAACGAAACCGAGGAAGAGTTCGATGCCCGTATCGAAGAATACGTGGAAATTGAAGAGCAAGAAGCAGGTCTGATCAATGCAATCGAGGAGGAGAGAGATGAAGAAAACAAGCTCTAAACTCTTTGTAGTGCCCTACATGCTCTGGATTGCCCTCTTTGTATTGGCACCCTTGGTCTTGATTTTCGGACAATCCTTTTTCAATATTGAAGGTCAGTTTAGTTTAGAAAATTATAAGTCTTACTTTGCGTCACAAAACTTGACCTATCTTAAAATGAGTTTCAACTCAGTACTCTATGCAGGGATTGTGACCTTTGTGACCTTGCTTATCAGCTATCCAACAGCCCTCTTTTTGACCCGTCTCAAGCACCGTCAACTCTGGCTTATGCTGATTATCCTGCCAACCTGGATCAATTTGCTCCTTAAAGCCTATGCCTTTATCGGGATTTTTGGTCAAAATGGCTCTATTAACCAATTCTTGGAATTTATCGGAATCGGTTCACAACAGTTGCTCTTTACCGATTTCTCCTTTATTTTTGTCGCAAGCTACATCGAGCTTCCCTTTATGATATTGCCGATTTTCAATGTCTTGGACGATATGGATAACAACCTCATCAATGCCAGCTACGACCTCGGTGCGACCAAGTGGGAGACCTTCCGTCATGTCATCTTTCCTCTGTCTATGAACGGCGTGCGAAGTGGGGTTCAGTCGGTCTTTATCCCAAGTTTGAGTCTCTTCATGCTGACCCGTTTGATTGGTGGGAACCGCGTTATCACCTTGGGGACTGCCATTGAGCAGAACTTCCTGACCAATGACAACTACGGTATGGGTTCAACCATCGGTGTGATTCTCATCTTGACCATGTTCATCACCATGTGGGTGACCAAGGAAAGGAGAGAACGATGAAAAAATTTGCCAATCTATATCTGGGACTGGTCTTTCTTGTCCTCTACCTGCCGATTTTTTACTTGATTGGCTATGCCTTTAACGCAGGCAATGACATGAATAGCTTTACAGGCTTTAGCTTGAGCCATTTTAAAACCATGTTTGGCGATGGTCGCCTTATGTTGATTGTGACTCAGACCTTTTTCTTGGCCTTCCTGTCAGCCTTGATTGCGACCATTATCGGGACTTTTGGTGCCATTTACATCTACCAGTCTCGTAAGAAATACCAAGAAGCTTTTCTATCACTCAATAATATCCTCATGGTTGCGCCTGACGTTATGATTGGTGCCAGCTTCTTGATTCTTTTTACTCAACTCAAGTTTTCACTTGGCTTTTTGACGGTTCTATCTAGTCACGTGGCCTTTTCCATCCCTATCGTGGTCTTGATGGTCTTGCCTCGTCTCAAGGAGATGAATGATGATATGATTCACGCGGCTTATGACCTTGGTGCCAGCCAGTTTCAGATGTTTAAGGAAATCATGCTTCCTTACCTGACACCGTCTATCATTGCAGGTTATTTCATGGCCTTTACTTACTCGCTGGATGACTTTGCCGTGACCTTCTTTGTAACGGGAAATGGCTTTTCAACCCTGTCAGTCGAGATTTACTCTCGCGCTCGTAAGGGGATTTCGTTAGAGATCAATGCACTGTCTGCACTTGTCTTTCTCTTTAGTATTATCCTGGTTGTTGGGTATTACTTTATCTCACGTGAGAAGGAGGAGCAAGCATGAAAAAACTCTATTCATTTTTAGCAGGAATTGCAGCCATTATCCTGGTCTTGTGGGGAATTGCGACGCATCTAGATAGTAAAATCAATAGTCGAGATAGTCAAAAACTGGTAATCTACAACTGGGGGGACTATATCGATCCTGAACTCTTGGAGAAATTCACAGAAGAAACAGGAATCCAAGTCCAGTACGAGACTTTTGACTCCAATGAAGCCATGTACACCAAGATTAAGCAGGGTGGAACGACTTATGATATTGCTATCCCAAGTGAATACATGATCAACAAGATGAAGGACGAAGATCTCTTGGTACCGCTTGACTATTCAAAACTTGAAGGTCTTGAAAATATCGGACCAGAGTTCCTCAATCAGTCCTTTGACCCAGGCAATAAATTCTCCATCCCTTACTTCTGGGGAACCTTGGGAATTGTCTACAATGAAACTATGGTAGATGAAGCGCCTGAGCATTGGGACGACCTCTGGAAACCAGAGTATAAGAACTCTATCATGCTCTTTGATGGGGCGCGTGAGGTGCTGGGATTGGGGCTCAACTCCCTAGGCTACAGCCTCAACTCCAAGGATACCCAGCAGTTGGAAGAGACAGTGGATAAGCTCTATAAACTGACTCCAAATATCAAGGCTATCGTTGCCGACGAGATGAAGGGCTACATGATTCAGAACAATGCTGCTATCGGCGTGACCTTCTCTGGTGAAGCCAGCCAAATGCTAGAAAAAAATGAAAATCTACGCTATGTGGTACCGACAGAGGCCAGCAACCTTTGGTTTGACAATATGGTTATTCCCAAAACAGTCAAAAACCAAGATGCAGCCTATGCTTTTATCAATTTTATGTTGAAACCCGAAAATGCTCTCAAAAATGCGGAGTATGTTGGCTATTCAACACCAAACCTACCAGCTAAGGAATTACTCCCAGAGGAGAAAAAAGAAGACAAGGCCTTCTATCCAGACGCTGAAACTATGAAACACCTAGAAGTTTATGAGAAATTTGACCATAAATGGACAGGCAAATATAGCGACCTCTTCCTACAGTTTAAAATGTATCGGAAGTAGAGTTAGCAGTCACGAAACGAATCAGTCAAGCTGGTTCGTTTTTTTATGTAAAAGGAAATTTTTATAACGGTATCTTTTTCTATGATAGTTGCTTATTTGCCTGTCTAGTAGTATACTAAGTTTAACCTTACAGAAAGCGGTAACAAATAATGAAAATGTCTACTTTTTTCAAAAAAAGTTATTGGCCAACATTAATGATTTTTAACCAAACATATATACTATTCTATCTAAAGGATGGTTTGGATCGACAATACCTAACAACTGATTCCATATATTTGGTGATAGGAAACTTTATATTTTGGAATATTTTCGTAGCTATTTTTAGCAATTCGAAAATGTGGGATAAAAGTTGGGATAAAAAGAGTGATAGCAGTAAGAAAAAATATATCCTGAAAAAGTAAGAAGAGATGTAGGGAATGGGTTATTTAAATGGGGATCATTTCCAGTTGACGCAAGCTTAAAAAAACGATATAATAAGAAAGTTGAGAATTGATTTTCAGTTGTCTTAGTCCAGAGAAATGGCGGTGCTGCGAGCCATCTAAGCTAGGAAGTCATGCTACTCAATCATACAATTGCATAAGAATAAGAGAATGACAAGTTCATTGAATGAAGGTGGTACCGCGGTTTTTCGCCCTTCGTGATATGAACTTGTCTTTTGATTTTTTGGATGTGTTGATGAAAACATTTCTTGTCAAACAAAAGTTTCGTCTTGGAGGCGAGCGCTTTGCTATCAAGGATGACAGGGGAGAAATCGCCTATCAGGTAGAGGGATCATTTTTTAAAATTCCCAAAACCTTTACTATCTATGATGCATTTGGTAACCAAGTCAGTGAGATTAGTAAAGAGATTTGGACTCTACTTCCTCGTTTTGAGATTCAGCTTCAGGATGGATCGAGTTTTGTAATTCGTAAGAAGTTGACCTTCTGGCGAGATAAGTATGAGTTTGATAATCTGGGGCTTCGTATCGAGGGCAATATCTGGGATTTGAATTTCAAACTACTGGATGATCGTGATCAGTTGATTGCGGAAATCAGGAAAGAACTCTTTCATCTGACCTCTACCTATACCGTAACGGTTCTGGAGGACGCTTATGCAGATCTAGTCATTTCCCTCTGTGTCGCTATTGACTATGTGGAAATGCTGGAAAGTCAATCAAATTAAACAAGCAATAAGGAGACAATATGAAACAACTATCTAGTGCACAAGTACGCCAAATGTGGCTTGACTTCTGGGCGACTAAAGGTCACTCAGTAGAACCATCAGTGAGTTTGGTTCCTGTAAATGATCCAACTCTTTTGTGGATCAACTCTGGGGTAGCAACCCTTAAGAAATACTTTGATGGAACCATTATCCCTGAAAATCCACGTATTACTAATGCCCAAAAAGCGATTCGTACTAACGACATCGAAAACGTAGGGAAGACAGCACGTCACCATACCATGTTTGAAATGTTGGGGAATTTCTCTATTGGGGATTACTTCCGTGATGAGGCTATCACTTGGGCTTATGAGCTTTTGACAAGCCCTGAGTGGTTTGACTTCCCAGCTGAAAAACTGTACATGACCTACTATCCAGACGATAAAGATTCTTACAACCGTTGGATTGAAGTGGGAGTGGATCCAAGTCACTTGATTCCAATCGAGGACAACTTCTGGGAGATTGGTGCAGGACCTTCTGGACCAGATACAGAGATTTTCTTTGACCGTGGGGAAGCATTTGACCCAGAAAATATCGGTCTTCGCCTGCTTGCAGAAGATATCGAAAACGACCGTTACATTGAAATCTGGAATATCGTTCTGTCACAATTTAACGCAGACCCTGCTGTTCCTCGTAGTGAATATAAGGAATTGCCACACAAGAACATTGATACGGGCGCTGGTTTGGAGCGTTTGGTGGCGGTTATCCAAGGGGCTAAGACAAACTTTGAAACTGACCTCTTTATGCCGATTATCCGTGAAGTTGAGAAATTGTCTGGTAAGGTCTATGACCAAGATGGCGACAACATGAGCTTCAAGGTCATCGCTGACCACATCCGTTCTCTTTCATTTGCTATTGGTGATGGTGCCCTTCCTGGAAATGAAGGTCGTGGTTACGTCCTTCGTCGTCTTCTCCGTCGTGCTTCTATGCATGGTCAAAAATTGGGTATCAACGAGCCTTTCCTTTACAAACTGGTTCCAACTGTTGGAAAAATCATGGAAAGCTACTACCCAGAAGTGCTTGAAAAACGTGACTTTATCGAAAAAATCGTTAAGAGCGAGGAAGAGTCATTTGCTCGTACTCTTCACTCAGGTCAACACTTTGCCCAAGGCATTGTAGCTGACTTGAAAGAAAAAGGTCAATCTGTCATTGCTGGTCAAGATGTATTCAAACTTTATGACACTTATGGATTCCCAGTTGAATTGACTGAAGAAATCGCTGAAGAAGCTGGTATGACTGTCGACCGTGAAGGATTTGAAGCAGCCATGAAAGAACAGCAAGAACGCGCGCGTGCCTCAGCTGTCAAGGGTGGTTCAATGGGTATGCAGAATGAAACCCTTCAAAACATCACTGTAGAAAGTGTCTTCAACTACAATGCTAGCCAATTGTCTTCTAAATTGGTGGCTATCGTGGCTGACAATGCAGAAGTAGAAGCTCTATCAGAAGGAACTGCCTCATTTATCTTTGCGGAAACGCCATTCTATGCTGAAATGGGTGGACAGGTCGCTGACCACGGACAAATCTTGGATGAGTCAGGTAAGGTCGTGGCTACTGTGACCAATGTTCAAAAAGCTCCGAACGGACAAGCACTTCACACTGTTGACGTCCTTGCACCGCTTGCCTTAAATCAAGAATATACGCTGGCAATCGATACTAATCGTCGTCACCGTGTCATGAAAAACCACACTGCGACTCACTTGCTTCACGCTGCTCTTCATAACATCCTTGGAAACCACGCAACACAAGCAGGATCTCTTAACGAAGTAGAATTCCTTCGTTTTGACTTTACCCACTTCCAAGCAGTAACTGCTGAAGAATTGCGTGCGATTGAACAGCAAGTCAACGAGAAAATCTGGGAAGCTCTTGAAGTGAAGACAGTTGAAACGGATATTGAGACTGCCAAGGAAATGGGAGCTATGGCCCTCTTTGGTGAGAAATACGGAAAAGAAGTCCGTGTTGTTACTATTGGTGACTACTCTATCGAGCTTTGTGGTGGTACCCACGTTGGCAACACTTCTGAGATTGGTCTCTTCAAGATTGTCAAAGAAGAAGGTATCGGATCAGGAACTCGCCGTATCTTGGCGGTAACTGGTAAGGAAGCCTTTGAAGCCTACCGTGAACAAGAAGACGCTCTTAAAGCTGTTGCAGCAACCCTTAAAGCACCTCAACTTAAAGAAGTACCTCACAAGGTGGAAGGACTTCAAGAACAACTTCGTCAACTTCAAAAAGAAAATGCTGAGTTGAAAGAAAAAGCCGCAGCTGCAGCCGCAGGCGACATCTTCAAGGATGTTAAGGAAGTCAACGGTCACCGTTACATTGCTAGTCAAGTGTCTGTATCAGATGCCGGTGCCCTTCGTACCTTTGCGGACAACTGGAAACAAAAAGACTACTCTGATTTGCTTGTCCTAGTTGCTGCTATCGGTGATAAGGTCAATGTCCTTGTAGCAAGCAAGACAAAAGACCTTCATGCAGGAAACCTTGTCAAAGAATTGGCACCAATCGTCGATGGACGTGGTGGTGGTAAACCAGACATGGCCATGGCAGGAGGAAGCAACCAAGCTAAAATCCAAGAATTGTTGGATGCGGTAGCAGGTAAATTGTAAGAAAACAAAGATCTATCCATTTGGGTAGGTCTTTTTGTGATTACAAAAAAGCCAAATCCGATTGGACCTGACTTGATTATCATTAGCTATTAGATTGTATTGGCTGCCCAGACACTTACAGATCTTTCTGAGACTGGAAATTGTCCATAACCTTCCTCATCAATTGTAATTTGACTGTGGTGGTTTTCAAGTAAATCTACAAAGGTTTGGTTAGCCCATTCTTGGCCGACAAACATTGATTTGCTGTTTTCTTGGTCATTTGAGATAAGGACTGCGATTGGGGGTTGATTTTCAGCACCTGAACGTACCCAACCGATACAGTTAGGATCATCAAAGTAGTCATTTTGTTCTCCATAGGCCAAATCTTTTCGGATGGTTAGGAGGCGGTCAAGGACTTCTTTGAAATCTTGTTGAGCATACTGCCCTGAAATCCCATAGTAGTCTCCGTAAAAGACACATGGAAGCCCATCTTGGCGTAATAGAATGAGGGCATAGGCTGCTGGTTTGAACCATTCTTCAACAGTAGATTCAAGAGCCTGACCACGTTGGGTATCGTGGTTGTCGACAAAGGTTACAGCCTTGTAAGGTTTGAGTTCAACCAAGCTATCTGTGAAAATACCACGAAGGTCATAGTTTGCGCCAGCTTGACTGGCTTCAAAGAGATTCTGGTGGAGACGAACATCAACAAGGTCGAATCGTTCTTCCGTTTTTTCAAGATAGTCTAGATTGGCTTCCTTGTCTGGGTTCCAAAATTCACCAAAAACATAGAAATCCTCACCGTATTTTTCCTTCATATCACGGATGAAATTGCGCATAAAGAAAGAATCGATGTGTTTGACTGCATCCAAGCGGAAACCTGCCACACCAGTCGTTTCCATGAACCAGTCTGCCCAGTCATAGAGATTTTGGATGACTTCAGGATGTTTAAAGTCTAGGTCAGCATACATGAGGTAGTCGTAATTTCCGTTTTCGTTATCGACTAATTCCTCATTTGCCCAGCCCTTGTTATCCCCTTGGATCAGATAAATCCCAGATTTACGACGTTTGGCATCGTAGTCTGTACCTGTGAAGTGGTACCAATGCCAGTGGAAGTCATTGTAGGTATCTTGGCGACCATCGAAGGTAAAGCTAGTCCAGCCATTGATAGTAAAGGGTTCTCCAAGTTCAACTGTACGGTCAACCGGATCTACTTCGATAACTTGAAAGGCTTCCATGTGATCAGCAGCAGCCTTGTGATTGAGCACCACATCGGCCATAGGTTGAATTCCCTGTGCTTTTAGAGCTTGAATGGCTTGAAGATAGTCTTCTTTGAAACCATACTTGGTGCGGACAGTTCCTTTTTGGTTAAACTCGCCTAGGTCGAATAAGTCATAGACCCCATAGCCTACATCTTTTTCATTGGTCGCCTTAAAAGCTGGTGGCATCCAGACATGGCTGATACCGAGATCAGCTAGGTGTGGAGCATCTTCAGCCAGACGCGTCCAGTGCTGACCGTCGTGGGGCAGATACCATTCAAAGTATTGCATGAGTGTTTGATTTTGCATGATGTTTCCTCTTACTTGTCAATCTTGTTCTTTATTCTATCATAAAGTACCGGTTAGCTCAAACGTTTGCGTAAATCTGAATAATAAGTTTTTGACTATTTTATATAAAATGTTGATTTTTAAAATGAAAGCGCTATAATTATAGTAAATTACATAGATAAAGAGAGGAGATTTCTCATGATTGAATTTCAAAATGTTAGTAAGTTGTATGGTGATAAAGAGGCCTTGAGTAATCTCAATTTGCAGATTGAAAATGGGGAGATTATGGGCTTAATTGGCCATAATGGGGCTGGAAAATCGACCACTATAAAATCCTTAGTTAGTATCATTTCGCCCAGCAGTGGTCGTATTTTGGTAGATGGTCAGGATTTATCGGAAAATCGCTTGGCTATTAAACGAAAGATTGGCTACGTAGCAGACTCGCCTGACTTATTTTTGCGTTTAACAGCCAATGAATTTTGGGAATTGATCGCTTCATCCTATGATCTGAGCAGCTCTGACTTGGAAGCTAGTCTAGCTAAGCTATTGAGTGTTTTTGATTTTGCTGAAAATCGCTATCAGGTCATTGAAACCCTTTCTCACGGAATGCGTCAGAAAGTCTTTATCATCGGAGCACTCTTATCTGATCCTGATATTTGGGTTTTGGACGAACCCTTGACTGGTTTGGATCCCCAGGCTGCCTTTGATTTGAAGCAGATGATGAAGGAACATGCGCAAAAAGGCAAGACAGTCTTGTTTTCAACCCATGTCCTAGAGGTAGCCGAGCAAGTCTGTGATCGGATTGCCATTTTGAAAAAGGGGCATTTGATTTATTGTGGTAGCGTGGAGGACTTAAGAAAAGACCACCCAGACCAGTCTTTGGAAAGTATCTACCTTAGTCTTGCTGGTAGAAAAGAGGAGGTTTCAGATGCGTCTCAAGGTCATTAAAAAATTAGTGGATATCAATATCCTCTATTCATCTCAAGAAGCTAATCTGGCTAACCTACGAAAGAAGCAAGCTAAAAATCCTGGAAAAAAAGTAAATGTTTCCGCTAGAGTCCTAAGTTCTTACATTTTTTCCAGTCTTTTATTACTTATCTTTTTTAGTAATATAGCCTTTCATTTTCCTTTTGAGGAAAGGCCTGTTCATTTTAGTTTCATGGTTGCTATTTTTCTAGTGATGGCCTTTTCAACTTCTTTCACTGCATTTTACAATGTCTTTTATGAGAGTAAGGACCTGGCCTCCTATAGGCCCTATGCCTTTAAAGAATCAGAGATTATAATTGCTAAAGGACTGTCTGTCCTCTTGCCAGCTCTAACTGGAATTGTACCAATCCTAGCTTATTTTCTAGTCCTCTATATTAGGCTCGCTCCTTCTCTCTGGCTGGGCTGGCCTTTGATGATGCTGTCCTTGACCTTATTATTTGTCTCTGTTACTTTAGTGATGGTAGTGGCAGTACATTTCTTGGCTCAGACTACGGTCTTCAGAAAGTATCAGTCTATTTTTTCGAATGTGATGATTGGCATAGGAGTTCTCATACCTTTAATATTTGTCTTCTTTCTACAGTCGACTTCTGGAAGTATTGTT
Organism: Streptococcus mitis; assembly: GCF_002096815.1. Taxonomy (GTDB): domain Bacteria; phylum Bacillota; class Bacilli; order Lactobacillales; family Streptococcaceae; genus Streptococcus; species Streptococcus mitis_AD. The sequence goes on along the minus strand of NZ_NCVJ01000019.1, from coordinate 136,701 downwards.
GACAAAGTTAGAGATATTCCATTTCTCCTTTATCCTCTTCATCTCTTTTACAAAATAGCAGTGGAGCCTTTTTCGACAGAAGCCATCTTGGGTCTGCTCGCTTGGATAACTCTAACTGTCTTCTTGCTTTACCTGACCAAAAAGAAGGTTTTTCCTCATTTTTATGACGTGATCCTACTTAACAGTGAGGAGAAGGTCATAAAAGAACGTCGCAGTAAGGAGAGAATTTCAACTACTAAAAAGGGGTTTTTCCGCATGGTTTTGCGCTACAACCTCTCCCTCTTGGGACAGGGAACTGGCGTGGTTACAGTGCTCTTTACCAGTGCTTTCCTTCCTTATCTCATGATGATTGGTCTGATTTCCAACATCCGAGATTCTCAGATAGTTCCAGATATTCATCCTCCATACTGGTTACCCTTGTTTTTTATAGCTCTCTTTATATCAGTTGTCAATAACAATATAACCAGCCTACCTTCAATTGCCTTATCCTTGGAGAGGGAAAATGTTGATTTTCTTAAGAGTTTACCCTTTGACTTTGCTCGTTATGTGAGAGTGAAATTTTGGATTATATTTGCTGTCCAGTCTTTTTTACCAATTCTGACTTTACTAGGTCTTTCTCTTTATTTAGGATTGCCCATCCTTTCGATGATTTACCTTCTTGTAGTCTGGACCCTTGCCAGTGTCATCCTTTCTTGCCACCATTACTTTAAGGACGTAAAAAATCTGTCAACCAATTGGAGTAACATTACGGACTTGGTGAACCGTTCAAATCGTATAGTAGCAATAGTTTTACTCTTAATTTATAGTGTTATCTTAATGATTTTAGTTATTGTAAGCTTATTCTTGGTTCAGTCTCTTTCACCTATCCTTGCCATAAGCTTGGGAGTAGGAGCTCTTATCCTCTTGCTTGCTCTTGCTATTTTTGGCTATTATTACTACCTGTCACGCATATTGGCAGAAATAGAAAAAAGATGATATAGTTGGTTGCTATCTTGATAAATCTCATTTGACAAATCGCTTTCATAATTTATAACGTAATTATAAATTATTACGATTGGCAATCAAAAAAAATATAGGGAGGAATGTTTTGAATAAGAAATATAATATAGTTCTATTATTGTTGTTTATAGTTTATTTATTTGGATATTTTTCAATTTCAAAAACATTAATTCCTATAATATGTGTGATCCAAGTATTTTTGATAGAATATGTATTTAGAGTTCGAAATAGAATTATTCAAATAGGTGAAATGATAATAATTGTTGCTTCTATAATATTATTTATTGATAGTATATTGAGTTTGTAACAAAAAGCTTTTCTATAAAATCAAATTTCCCAGATACCTGCTGAAGCTGATTTATCTCCTCGTCTATCTTCGTCACCAAATTTGACAGACATATATTGCTGATACAACTTCTCTACCTATAATCTCACAGTTAACCTGAGGCTAGTTTCCTCTTTGATTTTCATTGATAAAAAGAAATGCTCCTCCAAGACGGAAGAGCATTTTTTATTGTGATTTTGATTCGGTTTCAGCCGACTCTGGGTGGAGTTCTTGGTAACTTGGTGCCTTGAAAAGGTCAGTACTGGTTTTGCCTTGTCGTTGGCTAAAGAGGCTCGTTGATTGACTACCTTTTTCCAGTTCAATCTTTTGCAGAATGGGCAAGGAATTGAGGTAAGAAATACTTTCTGTATCAACTTTTCCAAGATGATCTGCTTGGTAGAAACGGATCAAATCGCCAGTTTGAATCTGGTCGCTGATTTTCAGCTGTTGGCTGGTTGCCTGACGAACATTTTCTAGTTCAGTCTGAGCTTGTTCATCAAGGTTGCTGATTTCAAGACCGCTCTCAGTATAGTAGGTTCGTCCGTCATAACTGGTGTATTTAGGTGTGACGAAGGAATTGGCAGTTCGAAAGGCAACGATTTCTTGGTGGTCTGGTGATAGGAGGTCTTGTCCGACTTGAAGGAAGGAATTGGACTCAATACCAAGGAGGTGTTCGAGAGTCGGTAAGATATCGACTTGTCCACCGTAGGTATTGATAATTTGCCCCTTTTCAAAACCAGGCATGACCACCATAAAAGGCACTCGTTGCAACATGGCATTGTCGTAATTAGACCAGTTCTCAGAAGTCTTTCCGATCAAGGGCGCCAGGTCAGGATTGCGGGAGTTGGAAATGCCATAATGGTCTCCGTAAATGACGATGATGGATTTTTCATAGAGACCACTTTCTTTGAGATAGTCAAAGAAGTCCTTGATAGCACTGTCCAGATAGTTGGCGGTTTGGAAGTAGCCATTGATTGTTTCATCTTTGGTCTTGGCCAAGGGGAAACCAAGCTCATCGCCCGTCAGATTGCTAGCATAAGGATAGTGATTGGATACCGTGATATACTTGGCATAAAAAGGCTGCTGTAAATGCTCCAGATACTGAATAGAATCTTTCATCATGATTTTATCATTTAAACCATATTGGAAAGAATTGCTACTGTCTTGCTTGGTAAAATAGGAAGCATCAAAGAAGTATTGATAGCCCCATTGTTTGTAGGTCGTATTTCGATTCCAGAAGGTCCCGATATTACCGTGAAAGACAGCACTTGATTGGTAGCCGTTTTTTGATAGGATAAAAGGAGCTGCCTGCTGGGTATTGGTGCCACCGTAGTTGACCATGAAAGAACCTTGGTTAAGACCAAATAAACCGGTTTCTAGCATGGTTTCCGCATCGGAGGTCTTACCAGCCTTGACTTGGTTAAAGATATTCGAAAAGGCTAGGGTTGATTGCGAATGGTAGAGGGAATTGAGGAAGGGAGTGACTTCATGCTCAGTTCCATCCATGTTGAGTTTATAGTCAAGCAGGAACTGTTGGAAACTCTCCAAGTGGAGATAAATCACATTTTTCCCTTTAGCCAAGCCAAAATAGTCTGGATTGGGCTTAGCCGAATGCTCTTGAATATAATCTGTAATAGGTTGCAGGTCAGTCTCAGAAGCCTTAGCACGCTCCTTGTTGGCGCTATAGGATTGATTCGCACTATAACCTAAAAAGGCGGGTAAGCTAAGGGCACGAACAACATAATAATTGGAAAATCCTCGTGACAGGAGATCGGGACGCTCAATTTCAGTCAAGAAAAGATTAGCTGAAAAGAGCAGGACTGAGAGTGCAGTGATGGCAATACTGGAGCGGAATTTGAAAGGTCTCCTATCCAGCTGGATAAATTTTTTAAAGAAAAGGAATGCTAGCAGTGGGAAATCCATAAAATAGATGAAATCCCAAGGACGCAGTAACTCTAGTTCTGCAGTACCGACAGATACCTTGCTGACCACCTTCATGGTATTAGCCGTGATAAAGTCGCTAAATTCTCGATAGTAAAAGACATTAGAATAAAGCCAAATGAATAAAAGACTATAAATAGCTATACTCAGACCATAAAAAATCTTGGTTGACCGAGCATAGAGGGCTAGAGCCAGCAGGAGTAACCCCAAAGGAAGGGGATTGAAAAAGGCGATAAAGGCAAGGTAATTTCCTTGTAATTTTCCTACTTGAATATCTAAATTAAAGTCAACGGTATAGGCTAATAAGGTTTTGAGCCAATAGAGGATTAAAAGGGTTAGGACAAAACCCAGTCTGGTACCCATGGCTTTTTGGATTTTGTTAAAATTAATTCTCACACATTTACTTCCTAATTTTTTATTAGTATTAGTATACCATTTTTTAAAATGAAAGTAAAAAAGCAAGGGTAGTTTCTTTTTTGAGAATTGGCTAAAAGTTTGATATAATGGTAGTTATGAATAGAATAAGAGTCAACAAAAGGGTTGAAAAGAAGCTCGCTAAAGGGCTAGTTTTACTAGAAGCTAGCGACCTTGCAGATGTTCATCTCAAGGATCAGGAAGTAGAAGTTCATAGTCAAGATGGCAACTTTCTTGGTACTGCCTACCTTTCTCAGCAAAACAAGGGCTTGGGCTGGTTTGTCAGCACAGACAAGGTGACCTTCAATCAAGCGTTCTTTGAAGCACTGTTTAGACAAGCTAAAGAAAAGAGAAGTGCCTACTATCAAGACGAATTGACAACTGCCTTTCGTCTCTTCAACCAAGAGGGAGATGTCTTTGGTGGTCTGACAGTGGACCTTTATGGCGACTATGCTGTCTTTTCTTGGTATAACTCTTATGTTTATCAGATTCGCAAGGTTATCTCAGAAGCTTTTAGACAGGTTTTTCCTGAGGTTTTAGGAGCCTATGAGAAGATCCGTTTTAAGGGTTTGGACTACGAATCTGCCCATGTTTATGGTCAAGAAGCACCTGACTTTTTCACTGTTTTGGAAAATGGTGTTCTGTATCAAGTCTTTATGAACGATGGCTTGATGACAGGGATTTTCCTAGACCAGCATGAAGTTCGTGGTAGTCTGGTTGATGGATTGGCTATGGGCAAATCTTTGCTCAATATGTTTTCTTATACAGCAGCCTTTTCAGTAGCTGCGGCCATGGGAGGAGCAAGTCAGACAACTTCTGTTGACCTAGCTAAACGTTCACGAGAATTGTCTCAAGCGCATTTTCAGGCAAATGGGCTCAGCACAGACGACCACCGTTTTATAGTCATGGATGTCTTTGAGTATTTCAAGTATGCCAAACGAAAAGGCTTGACCTACGATGTGATTGTTCTAGATCCGCCTAGCTTTGCTCGGAACAAAAAACAAACTTTCTCTGTGGCCAAGGATTATCACAAGTTGATTTCCCAGAGTCTTGAGATTTTAAATCCTGGAGGGATTATCATTGCCAGTACTAATGCTGCCAATATTTCCCACCAGAAATTTACAGAACAAATTGATAAAGGCTTTGCAGGAAGAAGTTACCAGATTTTAAATAAATACGGTCTTCCAGCAGATTTTGCCTATAATAAAAAAGATGAAAGTAGTAATTACCTCAAGGTGATTAGTATGAAGGTTAGTAAATGAAATTAATTGTTTCAGTAATGCCAAGAAGTTTAGAGGAGGTCCAGGCTCTGGATGCCACGAGGTACCTAGATGCCGACATCATTGAATGGCGTGCCGACTATCTGCCTAAGGAAGCGATTTTGCAGGTGGCTCCAGCTATTTTTGAAAAATTTGCAGGTCGTGAGTTGGTTTTCACGCTGCGAACTCGCGCTGAAGGGGGAGAAATCGACCTTTCTCCAGAAGAATATATCCATCTAATCAAGGAAGTGGCGCAACTCTATCAACCAGACTATATTGATTTTGAGTACTATAGCTACAAGGATGTTTTTGAGGAAATGCTGGACTTCCCAAATCTCGTTTTGAGTTACCACAATTTCCAAGAAACGCCTGAAAACATGATGGAAATCTTGTCAGAGTTGACGAGCCTAAATCCAAAACTTGTCAAGGTTGCGGTGATGGCTCACACGGAACAGGATGTGCTAGACTTGATGAACTATACACGAGGCTTTAAAACCCTCAATCCTGAACAGGAATATGTAACTATTTCTATGGGTAAGGTGGGCAAGGTCTCTCGTATCACTGCGGATGTGACGGGTTCTAGCTGGTCTTTTGCTAGTCTAGATGAGGCAAGTGCCCCTGGTCAGATTTCTCTAGCTAACATGAAAAAAATCAGGGAGATTTTGGATGAAGCTTGATGGCTATACACGTTTAGCAGCAGTTGTTGCCAATCCTATTAAGCATTCTATCTCTCCCTTCATCCACAATAGTGCCTTTGAGGCGACAGCTACCAATGGTGCTTACGTGGCTTGGGAGATTGAAGCGAGTGATTTGGCGGATACAGTGGCTAATATTCGTCGCTACCAGATGTTTGGCATCAACCTGTCCATGCCCTATAAGGAGCAAGTGATTCCATATTTGGATGAGCTGAGTGACGAAGCGCGCTTGATTGGTGCGGTCAATACGGTTGTCAATGAGAATGGCAATTTAATTGGATATAATACAGATGGCAAGGGATTTTTTAAGAGCTTGCCTTCTTTTACAATTTCAGGTAAGAAGATGACCCTGCTGGGTGCAGGCGGTGCGGCCAAATCTATCTTGGCGCAAGCTATTTTGGACGGCGTCAGTCAGATTTCAGTCTTTGTTCGTTCAGTTTCTATGGAAAAAACAAGACCTTACCTAGACAAGTTACAGGAGCAGACAGGCTTTAAAGTGGACTTGTATGCTTTAGAAGATGTTTCTGTCTTGCAGGAAAGGATTGCCGAGTCGGATTTACTTGTCAATGCGACAAGTGTAGGGATGGATGGTCAATCCTCTCCAGTTCCAGAAAGTATTAGCTTGCCAGAAAATCTCTTGGTGGCAGATATCATTTACCAACCCTTTGAAACGCCATTTTTAAAATGGGCTAGGAGACAGGGCAATCCAGCTGTCAATGGTCTAGGAATGTTGCTTTATCAAGCTGCAGAAGCTTTTCAACTGTGGACAGGTAAAGAAATGCCGACAGAAGAAATTTGGCAGTCTTTAACCGAAAAATACCAATAAAGAAAGGGAGATTCTCCTATGAAAATCAGAATCGATATTTCTCATCATCCTTATGATATTCAGATTGAAAAAGGTTGTCTGGCTCAAGCTGGTCAATGGTTGCGAGAACTCTGGCAACCGCAAAAAGTGGTCATTGTAACAGACAACCATGTAGCTTCTCTTTATGCAGAGAAGGTCAAACTCAGCCTAGAAGATGCTGGTTTTCCGGTAGCCGTTTTTGACTTTTTAGAAGGGGAAGAAAGAAAGAATTTAACCACTGTTCAGAAAGTCTATGAATTTCTAGTCAAGCAAGGTCTAACTCGTAGTGATGGGATTGTAGCCCTAGGTGGTGGTGTCGTTGGAGACCTAGCTGGTTTTGTAGCCTCAACCTATATGCGGGGCATTCACTTTGTTCAGATTCCGACCAGCTTGACAGCCCAGGTGGATTCTTCTATCGGTGGAAAAACAGGCGTTAACACTCCATTTGCTAAGAATATGGTGGGTACCTTTGCCCAACCAGATGGGGTTCTGATTGATCCGCTTGTCCTTGAAACACTCGGAAAGAGAGAGTTGATTGAAGGAATGGGTGAAGTTATCAAGTATGGCTTGATTGAGGATCCAGAACTGTGGGCTCTTTTGACGGAACTGGATGGTTCTGTAGAGAGCATACTGGAATATGCAGAGACCTTGATTGAACATTCTTGTCAGGTTAAGCGTAAGATGGTAGTTGAGGATGAGTTGGACAATGGTGTTCGCCTTTACCTCAATTTTGGCCACACCATTGGCCATGCCATTGAAGCAACGGCCGGTTATGGCAAAGTCATGCATGGTGAGGCTGTGGCCATGGGCATGATACAGATTTCCAAGGTTGCTGAGGAGAAGGGACTTATGCCAGCTGGCATTACCCAATCTATCACAGAGATGTGTCAGAAATTCGGCTTGCCTGTTGACTATGAAAATTGGGATGTTGATAAGCTTTATCAGGCTTTGACACATGACAAGAAAGCGCGTGGCAATACCTTGAAATTGGTCTTGGTACCAGAGCTTGGTTCAGCGACGATTCACCCAGTTTCTCTAGAAGAGATGAAAGACTACTTGGTAAAATAAGGAGAGTGTATGAGATATTTAACTGCAGGAGAATCACACGGTCCCCGTCTGACGGCTATTATTGAAGGAATTCCAGCAGGACTTCCTTTGACAGCAGAGGATATCAATGGAGACCTTAAACGCCGTCAGGGTGGCTACGGTCGTGGTGGTCGTATGAAGATTGAGAGTGACCAGGTTGTCTTTACTTCGGGCGTTCGCCATGGGAAGACGACAGGGGCTCCGATTACCATGGATGTCATCAATAAGGACCACCAAAAATGGCTGGATATTATGTCTGCTGAAGACATTGAAGACCGCCTTAAAAGCAAACGGAAAATCACTCATCCTCGTCCAGGACATGCCGATTTGGTTGGGGGCATCAAGTACCGTTTTGATGATTTGCGAAATTCTTTGGAGCGTTCATCAGCTCGTGAAACAACCATGCGGGTGGCAGTTGGAGCAGTAGCTAAACGCCTCTTGGCTGAATTGGATATGGAGATTGCCAACCATGTCGTGGTCTTTGGTGGCAAGGAAATCGATGTTCCTGAGAATCTCACAGTTGCTGAGATTAAGGAAAGAGCTGCCCAGTCTGAAGTTTCTATTGTCAACCAAGAACGAGAACAGGAAATCAAGGACTATATTGACCAAATCAAGCGTGACGGTGATACCATCGGTGGGGTTGTCGAGACAGTCGTTGGAGGTGTTCCAGTTGGTCTTGGTTCCTATGTCCAATGGGACAGAAAATTGGATGCGCGATTGGCTCAGGCAGTTGTTTCTATCAATGCCTTTAAAGGGGTGGAATTTGGTCTTGGCTTTGAAGCTGGTTACCGTAAAGGTAGCCAAGTTATGGACGAAATTCTCTGGTCTAAAGAAGATGGTTATACTCGCCGTACCAATAATCTGGGCGGCTTTGAAGGTGGTATGACCAATGGGCAACCCATTGTTGTTCGTGGCGTTATGAAACCCATTCCTACACTCTACAAACCACTTATGAGTGTGGATATCGAAACCCATGAACCCTACAAGGCGACCGTGGAGAGAAGTGATCCGACCGCTCTTCCAGCTGCCGGTGTGGTTATGGAAGCTGTTGTAGCAACGGTTCTGGCACAAGAAATCCTTGAAAAATTTTCATCAGACAATCTTGAGGAACTAAAAGAAGCGGTAGCCAAGCACCGAGACTATACAAAGAACTATTAAGGAGTTCCTATGGCAAAAACAATCTATATCGCAGGTCTTGGTTTGATTGGAGCCTCTATGGCACTTGGTATCAAACGTGATCATCCAGATTATGAAATTTTAGGTTATAATCGCAGTCAAGCTTCGAGAGATATCGCCTTGAAAGAAGGCATGATTGACCGTGCAACGGATGATTTTGCTAGTTTTGCTCCTTTGGCAGATATCATTATTCTCAGTTTGCCAATCAAACAAACCATTTCCTTTATTAAGGAATTAGCTGACTTGGACTTGAAAGAAGGTGTGATTATTTCAGATGCCGGTTCGACCAAATCAGCCATTGTGGATGCGGCGGAGCAGTATTTAACTGGCAAGCCCGTCAGCTTTGTCGGGGCCCATCCTATGGCTGGTAGTCACAAGACAGGGGCTGCCTCTGCAGATGTCAATCTCTTTGAAAATGCCTACTATATCTTTACACCTTCGAGCCTGACAAGTCCTGATACACTTGAGGAAATGAAGAATCTGCTTTCAGGTCTCCATGCTCGCTTTATCGAGATTGATACCAAGGAGCATGATCGTGTGACTTCTCAGATTAGCCATTTTCCACATATTCTGGCTTCCAGTCTCATGGAGCAGACTGCGACCTATGCTCAAGAACATGAGATGGCAAGGCGCTTTGCGGCCGGTGGTTTTCGAGATATGACCCGAATTGCGGAAAGCGAGCCGGGTATGTGGACCTCAATTCTCTTGTCTAATCGTGAAACTATTCTGGATCGAATTGAGGATTTCAAGGAGCGATTAGATGAGGTTGGACAAGCCATCAGCAAGGGAGATGAGGAGCAGATCTGGAACTTTTTCAATCAAGCACGTGAGCAACGTCAGGCCATGGAAATCCATAAGCGTGGAGGTGTGGATAGCTCTTATGACCTCTATGTAGATGTTCCCGATGAAGAAGATGTCATCTTGCGGATTTTGGAACTACTGCGTGGAACTTCCTTGGTTAACATCCATATCAACGAGGAAAACCGTGAAGATATTCACGGGATTCTACAAATCTCATTTAGAAATGCTCAAGATTTAGAACGAGCTGAGCACCTCATAACAGAAAATACCGACTACACAGTCGTTATCAAATAAGGAGAAAATTATGTCAAATATTTACGATAGTGCAAATGAACTTAGTCGCGGTCTACGCGAATTACCAGAATACAAGGCTGTTAAAGCAGCTAAAGATGCGATTGCAGCAGATGCTGAGGCAAGCAAAATCTTTACAGAATATGTTACTTTCCAAGAGGAAATTCAAAGACTAGCGCAGACAGGTCAAATGCCAGACGCTTCCTTCCAAGCGAAGATGGAAGGCTTTGGTAAGCAGATTCAAGGAAATAGCCTCTTGTCAGAATTCTTTACCAAGCAACAACAATTGGCCATTTACCTTTCTGACATTGAAAAAATCGTTTTCGAACCAGTTTCAGAATTGCTAAAATAAGAAAATAACTATCATAAAGTCAGAAATTTTTAAGGAATTTCTGGCTTTTTATGATAAAATAGGTAAAAGTATTGCAAGTATGAGGTCCAGTATGAAACTAAAAACAAACATTAGCCACTTACACGGCAGTATCCGAGTTCCAGGTGACAAGTCTATCAGTCACCGTTCTATTATCTTTGGAAGTTTGGCTGAGGGTGAGACCAAGGTTTATGATATATTACGTGGCGAAGACGTCCTTTCGACCATGCAAGTCTTTCGTGACCTTGGTGTTGAGATTGAGGATAAAGATGAGGTTATTACCATCCAAGGTGTAGGTATGGATGGCTTAAAAGCGCCGCAAAATGCCCTTGATATGGGAAATTCTGGAACCTCGATTCGTCTGATTTCAGGTGTCCTTGCTGGTGCAGACTTTGAAGTAGAAATGTTTGGAGATGATAGTCTTTCCAAACGTCCTATGGACCGTGTGACGGTTCCATTGAAAAAAATGGGTGTCAGCATTTCAGGGCAAGCTGAGCGAGACTTGCCTCCCCTTCATTTAAAAGGGACGAAAAACCTAAGACCTATTCATTATGAGTTGCCAATTGCCTCTGCCCAGGTTAAGTCAGCCTTGATGTTTGCGGCCTTGCAGGCTCAGGGGGAGTCTGTTATTATCGAAAAAGAGTGCACCCGTAATCATACTGAAGATATGTTGCAACAATTTGGTGGCCATTTAAGTGTGGACGGTAAGAAAATCACAGTCCAAGGACCACAAAAATTGACAGGACAAAAGGTGGTTGTTCCAGGAGATATTTCCAGTGCAGCCTTTTGGTTGGTCGCAGGTTTGATTGTTCCAAATTCTCGTGTGGTGCTTAATAATGTGGGCATCAACGAAACGCGTACTGGTATTATTGATGTCATTCGTGCCATGGGTGGGAAACTAGAAATAACTGAAATTGACCCAGTCGCTAAATCTGCAACCTTAACTGTTGAGTCTTCAGACTTGAAAGGAACAGAGATTGGTGGCGCTTTTATTCCACGCTTGATTGATGAATTGCCAGTTATCGCTCTACTTGCGACCCAAGCCCAAGGTGTAACAGTTATTAAGGATGCTGAGGAACTTAAAGTCAAAGAAACAGACCGCATTCAGGTAGTCGCAGACGCCTTAAATAGTATGGGAGCAGATATTACTCCTACGGCAGATGGGATGATTATCAAAGGGAAATCAGTCCTTCACGGTGCTAGAGTCAATACGTTTGGTGACCACCGTATCGGAATGATGACGGCTATCGCGGCCCTCTTGGTTGCAGATGGAGAAGTGGAGCTTGACCGTGCTGAAGCTATCAATACCAGCTATCCTAGCTTCTTTGATGATTTGGAGAGCTTGATTCATGACTAAGGTATTACTCGGATTTATGGGAGCTGGCAAATCGACTATTGCAAGAGGCTTGGACCCTAATTACCTTGATATGGATGCCCTGATTGAGAAACGCTTAGGTATGTCCATTGCGGAATTTTTCTCGGAAATGGGAGAAGAGACCTTTCGACAGGTAGAGTCAGAAGTATTGGCTGAGTTACTACAAAGAGACCAAGTTGTGTCAACTGGTGGAGGAGTGGTCGTTTCTCAGCGAAATCGTGACTTACTAAAGACAAATTCTGATAATATCTACCTGAAAGCTGATTTTGACACCCTCTACCAACGCATATCAGCTGATAAGGACAATCAGCGCCCGCTTTTTCTAAATAATAGCAAGGAAGAATTAGCAGCTATTTTCCAAGAAAGACAGGCTTTGTATGAGGAAGTGGCTAGTCGGATTTTGGATGTGACCGAGCTAAGCCCAGAGGAAATTATAGAGGAACTGAGATGAAAATTGCTTATCTAGGTCCCAAGGGATCATTTTCACACCATGTTGTGCAGACAGCTTTTCCTCAGGAGGAATTGCAGGCCTTTGCCAATATTACAGATGTCATCAAGGCCTATGAGCAAGGTTTGGTGGACTATTCTGTGGTGCCAGTTGAAAATTCTATCGAGGGTAGTGTTCATGAAACCTTGGACTACCTTTTTCATCAGGCTCGCATTCAAGCAGTAGCAGAAATCGTTCAGCCTATTCATCAGCAGTTGATGGTGGTTCCAGGTCATACTAAGATTGAAAAGATTTTTTCACATCCACAGGCCTTGGCTCAAGGAAAGAAATTCATCGATGAACAATATCCAGAGGCCCAAATCGAGGTAACAGCTAGTACAGCTTATGCGGCTCGTTTTATTTCTGAACATCCAGACCATCCTTATGCAGCGATTGCACCAAGAAGTTCTGCTGAAGAATATGGCTTGGAACTGATTGCCGAGGATATTCAAGAAATGGAAGCCAATTTCACACGTTTCTGGGTTTTGGGAGCTGAAAAGTCTTCTATTCCCTTGAAAGCACAAACTGAGAAAATGACTTTGGCCTTGACCTTACCGGACAACCTTCCAGGTGCCCTTTATAAGGCTCTGTCGACCTTTGCTTGGAGAGGAATTGACCTGACAAAAATTGAAAGTCGGCCACTCAAGACAGCACTGGGAGAATACTTTTTCATTATTGATGTGGATTATGCCGATAAGGATTTGGTTAACTTTGCCCAAAAAGAATTAGAAGCGATTGGAATCCAGTATAAAGTACTGGGAGCCTATCCTATTTATCCAATATCAGACCACGGAAAGGAGAGAAGATGAGTAAAGAAAATCCCTTAAGTCATCATGAGCAGTTACGTTATGACTATCTCTTTAAGAACATTCATTACCTCAATGAGCGAGAGAAAAAAGAGTTTGCTTACTTGCAAGGTAAGTTAAATATGGCTAGTGGTAGTGAAGCTTCACCAGAAATTCATAGTGAAAATCATGATATGGAAGAGTCTTTCATGGAACCAATCAATCAATCTCCTCTTCCATCCTATGGTAACCGTAGTCGTGCAAAAAAATATCAGAAAAGTCATTCACTTCCAAAGGTTAAAGCAAAAAAACGCAAGATTCGTTGGGGGCGCATTTTTGCAGGATTGCTTGTCCTTCTAGCCTGTGTCGGTTTTGGCATGATTTTTATGTTCCTAAAAGGCTATTCAAATGCGGATCCAAATAAACCTGCCAATGCTAAGGCGGCTCAAGTAGAAGTTTTTCATGGTCAAGATACCAAGGATGGTGTTAATATCTTAATTATGGGAACAGATGGACGGATTGGTCAAAATAGTGCTGAGACGAGAACGGACTCTATTATGGTACTAAATGTTGGTGGCTCAGATAAGAAAATTAAGCTGGTCAGCTTTATGCGTGACAATTTGGTCTATATAGACGGTTACAGTCAAGTGATTAACGGTAGAAAACAGACGGATAACAAGTTAAACGTAGCCTATGAGTTGGGAGAACAAGAGGGGCAAAAAGGAGCAGAAATGGTCCGAAAAGTCCTAAAAGACAATTTTGACTTGGATATTAAGTACTATGCCTTGGTTGATTTCCAGGCCTTCGCAACCGCTATTGACACTCTTTTCCCTGATGGGGTGACGATTGATGCCAAATTCTCAACCTTAGAAGGTCAACCTTTAACCGAAGCTACCGTGGGTGATGATTTGCATGCTACAGAAACAGAGTCTCCAACGCAGACGATTAAAGTCGGGAAACAGCAGATGAATGGCTCAACCTTGCTCAATTATGCACGTTTCCGTGATGACGATGAAGGTGACTATGGTCGTACCAAGAGACAACAGCAAGTTTTGACAGTAGTTCTGCAACAACTCAAGGATCCAACTAAACTCTTTACTGGATCAGAAGCACTTGGTAAGGTCTTTGGCATGACCTCTACGAATGTTCCTTATAGTTTCTTATTGACCAATGGCTTATCCTTCCTAGATGGAGCGCAAAATGGTATAGAGAGATTAACAGTTCCAGAACTGGGTGATTGGGTTGATGATTACGATGTTTATGGAGGGCAGGCACTCTTAGTAGACCAAAATAAATATCAAACTAAACTTTCTCAGATGAGGATGAGATAGAATTATACAGAAAAAATCAAGGTTGGAATCACTAGTAAAATAGTGGTTTGAACTTTGATTTTTTTTAGTTTCCGATGGATTTTTAAGGCTTTTTTATGGTATAATAAACCGATATAACTCGTTATTGAACAGAAGAGGAGAGACATGACTGATTTAAAAGCAATTCAGGCTCGTAGTCTGAAAATGGCTGAATATTTCGTCGCATTTTGTAAAGAACATGATTTGCTTTGTTATCTTTGTGGTGGAGGTGCTATTGGTTCCCTTCGAAACAAGGGCTTTATTCCTTGGGACGATGACCTAGACTTTTTTATGCCTCGTAAAGATTATGAGAAATTAGCAGAATTATGGCCTCGCTATGCAGATGAGCGTTATTTCTTGTCAAAGAGTCACAAGGATTTTGTAGACCGCAATCTTTTTATTACCATTCGTGACAAGGAAACCACCTGTATCAAACCTTATCAGCAGGATTTGGATTTGCCACATGGTTTAGCCTTGGATGTCTTGCCTTTGGATTATTATCCGAAAAATCCAGCTGAGCGGAAAAAACAGGTTCGTTGGGCATTGATTTATTCACTCTTTTGTGCTCAAACTGTTCCAGAAAAGCATGGCGCACTTATGAAATGGGGGAGTCGCATTTTACTCGGTTTGACGCCAAAATCTCTCCGTTATCATATTTGGAAAAAAGCTGAAAAAGAAATGACCAAGTACAGTCTGGCTGAGAGCGATGGAATCACGGAGTTATGCTCAGGGCCTGGCTACATGAGAAATAAGTACCCAATCGCATCTTTTGAAGATAATCTTTTCTTGCCATTTGAAGAGACAGAGATGCCCATTCCAGTTGGCTACGATGCCTATCTCAGCACTGCTTTTGGTGATTATATGACACCTCCACCAGCAGATAAGCAGCTACCACATCATGATGCTGTCATCGCTGATATGGATAAGTCTTATACAGAATACAAGGGAGAATATGGTGGCTAAGAAAAAAATATTATTTTTTATGTGGTCTTTTTCTCTCGGGGGTGGCGCAGAGAAGATTCTATCTACCATTGTTTCAAATCTAGATCCAGAAAAGTATGATATTGATATTCTTGAAATGGAACATTTTGATAAGGGATACGAATCTGTTCCCAAGCATGTACGCATTTTAAAATCCCTTCAGGATTATCGCCAAGCTAGATGGTTACGAGCTCTTTTGTGGAGGATGAGAATTTATTTTCCAAGACTGACCCGTCGTTTGCTGGTGAAAGATGACTATGATGTTGAAGTTTCCTTTACCATTATGAATCCTCCACTTTTGTTCTCTAAAAGAAAAGAAGTCAAGAAAATCTCTTGGATTCATGGAAGTATCGAAGAATTTCTTAAGGATAGCTCCAAAAGAGAATCACATAGACGCCAGTTGGATGCTGCGGATACCATTGTAGGAATTTCGAATAAAACCAGCAATTCTATCAAGGAAGTCTATCCAGATTATGCTTCGAAATTACGGACAGTTTACAATGGATATGATTTTAAGACTATTTTAGAAAAATCTCAAGAGAAAATCGATATCGAGATTGCGCCTCAAAGTATCTGTACTATCGGACGGATTGAGGAAAATAAGGGTTCTGACCGTGTGGTGGAAGTGATACGATTATTACACCAAGAAGGAAAAAACTATCATCTCTATTTTATCGGGGCTGGTGATATGGAAGAGGAACTGAAAAAACGCGTCAAAGAATATGAGCTTGAAGACTATGTACATTTCCTTGGTTATCAAAAAAATCCATATCAGTATTTATCTCAGACGAAAGTTCTCTTGTCTATGTCTAAACAAGAAGGTTTTCCTGGAGTGTATGTTGAAGCCTTGAGTCTGGGACTTCCTTTTGTCTCTACGGATGTCGGAGGGGCTGAGGAATTATCCCAAGAAGGACGATTTGGACAAATCATTGAGAGCAATCAAGAGGCAGCTCAGGCAATTACGAACTATATGACTTCTACCTCAAACTTTGATGTCAATGATGCTAGTCAATTCATTCAACAATTTACAATTGTCAAACAAATCGAACAAGTAGAAAAACTATTAGAGGAGTAGCATGGAAACTGCATTAATTAGTGTGATTGTGCCAGTCTATAATGTGGCGCAGTACCTAGAAAAATCGATAGCTTCCATTCAGGAGCAGACCTATCAAAATCTGGAAATCATTCTTGTTGATGATGGAGCAACAGATGAAAGTGGTCGCTTGTGTGATTCAATCGCTGAACAAGATGATAGGGTGTCAGTGCTTCATAAAAAGAATGAAGGCTTGTCACAAGCGCGAAACGATGGAATGAAGCAGGCTCATGGGGATTATCTGATTTTTATTGACTCAGATGATTATATCCATCCAGAAATGATTCAGAGTTTATATGAGCAATTAATTCAAGAAGATGCGGATGTTTCGAGCTGTGGTGTCATGAATGTCTATGCAAATGATGAAAGTCCACAGTCAGCCAATCAGGATGACTATTTTGTCTGTGATTCTCAAACATTTCTAAAGGAATACCTCATAGGTGAAAAAATACCTGGAACGATCTGCAATAAGCTAATTAAGAAAGAAATTGCAATTGCCCTATCCTTTCCTAAAGGATTGATTTACGAAGATGCCTATTATCATTTTGATTTAATCAAGTTGGCTAAGCAGTACGTGGTTAATACCAAACCCTATTATTACTATTTCCATAGAGGGGATAGCATTACGACCAAACCGTATGCAGAGAAGGATTTAGCCTATATTGATATCTACCAAAAGTTTTACAATGAAGTTGTGAAAAACTATTCTGACTTGAAAGAGGTTGCTTTTTTCAGATTGTCCTATGCTCACTTCTTCATTATGGATAAGATGTTACTAGATGATCAGTATAAAAAATTTGAAGCCTATTCTCAGATTCATCGATTTTTAAAAGGCCATGCCTTTGCTATTGCTAGGAATCCAATTTTCCGTAAGGGGAGAAGAATTAGTGCTTTGGCTCTATTCATAAATATTTCCTTATACCGATTCTTATTACTAAAAAATATTGAAAAATCTAAAAAATTACATTAGAACGGGGGTGAGCAAGTGATTGATGGAAAACGATTATTATTTAGTTTGACCATAGTCAGCTATGCCTTGACGCTAGTAAGTGGAATTGTGTATCTGTTTAATAATAATAATGTTAGCTTGCTTTCTACTTTATTGTTCTTACTGGTTAGTAGCTTAATTGCCTGCTGGAATGATATCAAGTATTACTTAATCCATTTTATTTTCTATTTAACTATTTTTGTATTTCTGGTATCAAGACCGACCATTGATTATTTTAGGGATGGCGCTCTGGATACCTATCATCCGATAGCCTATCGCTTTGCCTTTATAGTCGTCATGGTTTCGATTCTGGGCTTGACCACAGGAGGCGTACTGGCTCGTTACTTCATAGCTAGGAAGAACATAAAAGTACCAAAGATAGGAAATTCTATAAAAGAGATTTATATCAAGCGGTTACGCTTTGTATCACTAGGAGTTTTTCTTCTAACCTATCCTTTCTATTTTATTCGCTTATTTGAACGGCTCCTGTATCGTCTGCAGACTTCCTACTATGCCTACTATGCAAATTTTGAAAGTAAACTTCCTTATTTTACCTACATTTTGTCTACCTTTACGGTCTATGCAATGTGTATGTATCTGGCAACCAAGCCAAAGAAATTGCAGGCGACAGCAGTGTTGGTATCCTTCATTGTAGCCAATACCATTCATTTGGCAATCGGGACACGAAATCCCTTTATTTTAAGTATTTTATTTGCTTTTGTTTATTACTTTATGCGGGAGCAAACTGAAAAGGGAAAATGGATTGGGTTTAAAGAAAAGTTAGCGATTTTTGTCGGTTCTCCTATTCTTATGTTAGCGATGGGAGTGCTCAATTATGTACGGGATAATGTCCAGGTTTCCCATACAGGTTTCTGGGATATCTTACTTGACTTTATCTATAAACAAGGGACTAGTTTTGGTGTTCTGGCTCGAGGTTTTCTATTTAACAGTAGCCTTCCTTACCGAGATTTACGCAATTTTACTTTTGGTCCTGTCATTGATTATTTTGCAAGAGGAAGTTTGGGGGCTATTTTCGGAGGAAAAGCCTTTGAACATACAACCAATAGTGTGGAGCTAGCTATTGATAGTAATAGTTATGCCCACAATCTATCCTATCTTGTTTTGAACAAGGAATACTTGAAAGGACATGGTATCGGAAGTAGTTATATCATGGAGTTGTATACAGACTATGGTATGATAGGAGTCTTTCTACTTAGTCTCTTACTCGGTATGCTATTTATAGCCATGTTGCAAGTAGCCTATCGCTCTAGAACAATCCTATTTGCCTTGTCCCTACTCATCTTGAATAATCTATTCTTTATGCCAAGAAGTAGCTTTTCAGAAAGTTTCTTCAATTTATTTACAATGCAATTCTGGGGAATTGTTCTTGTGATTATATTCGTAGCGAAAATGCTTACAAAAGAGAACCAGTATCTACTAAACAAAGGAGAAAAAAATCATGTTTGAACATTATTCAGTAGCTGATTTGTTTGCAAATCTATACAAAAAACGAAAAGCAAATATTCTAGCTCTCATCGCTTTATTTGCTCTCATTGCTGTACCATTTACAATTAAAGCAGTTAAGAATAAAAATACTGTCAAAGACACAACAAGTTATTCAACTTATATCAGCTATAAAATCACACCTCCAGAAGATTCAGCTAAAACGATTTTGAATCATCAAATTGGTGGTTATAGTGATTTCTACGGAAAATTGATTGATGGGAATTTGAATGGAGCTTATCTTTTCAATGATGTAGAGCCTAGTGAGTTGAAAAAAATTGCCAGTGAATTGGATACGACAGAGACAACCTTGAAAAATTCTACAAGTGACTATTGGTGGAAAAAATTGACTGTCTACTATATGATTGACGATGCAGGGGTTAGTGTGAAAATTTTGACACCAAGTAAAGATGCCAACGACTTGTTAGAGCGAAAAATTGATGGATTGATTGAGAAATTTAAACACACTTATGCAAATGTGAAAATTGAAAAATTGGAAACCATCAACTCTAAAGAATTGAATGCAAATGGTGAGACAGCGCTTGGATTAAACGTCAAGAATCTGATTCTTCGTTTAGCTGTTATTGGAGTAGTCTGTGTGATTTTGGTTGTGATGGGAAATGTGTTGGTTTATCTCTTTAACCCAACAATCAATAGAGCAGGTGATTTTTCTCAGTATCAAATTGATTTTGTGACAGAGATTACAACAATTGCTAACCTAGCAGATGTTCTGTCATACAAAAATGCTGGACAAGAATTAACAATTGTTAGCTCAAATAAAGCTATCCTAGATAAATTGAAACAAAATCAAGAGGCTTTAAAAGGAATTCATTTTGTCGATTTACAGGATGTACCATCTCTTTTGGAAAGAGATACAGTCCTTCTTGTTGAAGAGTATGGAGTGACTCGTTATAAGAAATTTGAACAAAGTCTCCAAATTCTTCGAAACTTAAATCGTTCTATCCTCGGTGTAGCAACCTTTAAATTATAAGCATTCTGATACATCGAATCTCTAAAGTTGGCGAAGAGTCGATTTTGAGGCTCCATAATATTTGTAGTGGGTACCCTCCATATAGATATTATGGAGTCTATTTTGTTGTGTTGTTAGAAGATAGTAGTCACTGAGAGTCCTCTAGTAAAGAATATCAACAAATCCGTTAGATTCTCAATTCAAAGATTACTTAAAAGTTAATTGAAAAGACTTCTATGAAAGATATAAATCATAAACTTTCAATCTTATTATAATTATCGTACTGTAACTAAATAATTAAGGCTTGATAATTTTTGTATTTTCAATCCCAATTGGAGTTCTTTGCTTTTTTAACGATATATTTGTCCTTGGTTAAAGTTCAATAAATTTTATTTGAAATACTCAAAAAGTTAGTTTTTAATCTTAAATTTTTGAGGATTTGAGTTCCTAAAAATGTTTTAAAATAATTAAAGACTAGTTGTTGAAAACAAAAGAGTTATTTTAACTAACTTTATGATATAATGAAAACGAGGTAAATTGAATGAAAAGTATAAAATTAAATGCTCTATCTTACATGGGAATTCGTGTCTTGAATATTATTTTTCCCATCTTAACTGGTACCTACGTCGCGCGTGTCTTGGATCGTACTGACTATGGTTACTTCAACTCAGTCGACACAATTTTGTCATTTTTCTTACCCTTTGCAACTTATGGAGTCTATAACTACGGTTTACGGGCCATCAGTAATGTCAAGGATAACAAAAAAGATCTGAATAGAACCTTCTCTAGTCTTTTTTATTTGTGCATAGCTTGTACGATTTTGACCACTGCTGTCTATATCCTATCCTATCCTCTCTTCTTTACTGATAATCCAATCGTCAAAAAGGTCTACCTTGTTATGGGGATTCAACTCATTGCCCAGATTTTTTCAATCGAATGGGTCAATGAAGCTCTGGAAAATTACAGTTTTCTCTTTTACAAAACTGCCTTCATCCGTATCCTGATGTTGGTCTCTATTTTCCTTTTTGTCAAAAATGAGCACGATATTGTTGTCTATACACTTGTGATGAGTTTATCGACACTGATTAACTATCTGATTAGTTATTTTTGGATTAAAAGGGACATCAAACTTGTTAAGATTCACCTAAGTTATTTTAAACCACTCTTTCTCCCTTTGACAGCCATGTTGGTCTTCGCTAATGCCAATATGCTCTTCACTTTTTTGGATCGTCTCTTTCTCGTTAAAACAGGGATTGATGTTAACGTTAGTTACTATATCATAGCTCAACGAATTGTGACCGTTATAGCTGGGGTTGTAACAGGAGCTATCGGAGTGAGTGTGCCTCGTCTCAGTTACTATTTGGGTAAAGGAGACAAAGAAGCCTATGTTTCTCTGGTTAACAGAGGAAGTCGAATCTTTAACTTCTTTATCATTCCACTCAGTTTCGGACTCATGGTTTTAGGACCAAATGCTATCCTACTTTATGGTAGTGAAAAATATATCGGAGGCGGAATCTTAACCTCTCTCTTCGCTTTTCGTACGATTATCCTGGCACTGGATACCATTCTTGGTTCCCAAATTCTCTTTACAAACGGCTATGAAAAACGAATCACAGTCTATACAGTCTTTGCAGGATTACTCAATTTGGGCTTAAATAGTCTCCTCTTTTTCAACCACATCGTGGCTCCTGAATACTACTTACTGACAACTATGCTATCAGAGGCCTCTCTACTTGTTTTCTATATCATTTTCATCTATAGAAAACAGCTTATTCACCTGGGACATATCTTTAGCTATACTGTTCGATACTCTCTCTTTTCACTTTCCTTTGTAGCAATTTATTTCCTGATTAATTTCTTGTATCCCGTGGATATGGTCATTAATTTGCCATTTTTGATTAACACTGGTTTGATTGTCTTGCTATCAGCCATCTCTTATATTGGTCTACTTGTCTTTACCAAAGATAGCATTTTCTATGAATTTTTAAACCATGTTCTAGCCTTAAAAAATAAATTCAAAAAATCATAGGAGTTTAAAATGAAAAAACTAACCATTGAAGATGCCAAACAAATTGAATTAGAAATTTTGGATTACATTGATACTCTCTGTAAAAAGCACAATATCAACTATATTATTAACTACGGGACGCTGATTGGGGCAGTTCGACATGAGGGCTTTATTCCTTGGGATGACGATATTGATTTATCCATGCCTCGAGAAGACTATCAACGATTTATTAACATTTTTCAAAAGGAAAAAAGCAAATATAAGCTCCTTTCCTTAGAAACTGATAAGAACTACTTTAACAACTTTATCAAAATAATAGACAGTACGACTAAAATTATTGATACTCGGAATACAAAAACCTATGAGTCAGGTGTTTTTATCGACATTTTCCCTATGGACCGATTTGATGATCCTAAGGTTATTGATATTTGTTATAAGCTGGAAAGCTTCAAACTTCTATCTTTCAGTAAACACAAAAATATTGTCTATAAGGATAGCATTTTAAAAGATTGGATACGAACAGCCTTCTGGTTGCTCCTTCGACCTGTTTCTCCTCGTTATTTTGCAAATAAAATCGAGAAAGAAATTCAAAAATATAGTCGTGAGAATGGACAATATATGGCCTTTATCCCTTCTAAACTTAAAGAAAAGGAAGTCTTCCCAAGTGGTACCTTTGATAAAACAATTGATTTACCCTTTGAGAATTTAAGCCTTCCTGCACCTGAAAAATTTGATACTATTTTGACTCAATTTTATGGGGATTATATGACCTTGCCACCTGAAGAAAAACGCTTCTACAGTCATGAATTTCATGCCTACAAATTGGAGGATTAGGATGCAATATTTAGAAAAAGAAGAAATTAAAGAAATTCAACTAGCTCTGCTAGATTATATTGATGAGACTTGTAAGAAACACAATATTCCTTATTTTCTCAGTTATGGGACCATGCTTGGTGCTATCCGCCACAAAGGTATGATTCCTTGGGATGATGATATTGATATTTCTCTCTATCGTGAAGATTATGAGCGCTTATTGAAGATCATTGAGGAAGAAGACCATCCACGTTATAAGGTTCTCTCCTACGACACTTCTTCTTGGTACTTCCATAATTTTGCATCGATTTTGGACACTTCTACTGTTATCGAAGACCATGTCAAGTACAAGCGTCATGACACTAGTCTCTTTATTGACGTATTTCCAATTGATCGATTTACAGATTTGAGCATTGTTGACAAGAGTTATAAGTATGTGGCCCTTCGTCAACTAGCTTATATCAAAAAATCACGCGCGGTTCACGGTGACAGCAAGTTAAAAGATTTTCTAAGATTATGCAGTTGGTACGCCCTCCGATTTGTTAATCCGAGATACTTCTATAAGAAAATAGATAAGTTAGTTAAGAATAGTGTTGTAGAACAGCCGAAATATGAGGGAATGGTTGGAGTTGATAAAGAGGGAATGAAGGGTGTTTTCCAAATAAATACTTTCAAAGAGTTAATCTTAACAGAGTTTGAGGGAAGAATGTTACCAATTCCTAAAAATTATGATGTCTTTTTAACCCAGATGTATGGCGATTACATGACTTTTCCTTCAAAAAAAATGCAGGAGTGGTATAGTCATAGTATAAAAGCTTTTCGCAAGGTGGAGAAGTAATTCTGTTTTATGAGAGAACAAATCTTGTGAGTGTCTATTGAGGAGATTAGGACATTGATATTCTTATACAAGCTTGGACACAAAAAGGAGTTCTAGTTTACTAAGATCAATTTTTTATACATCAGCAGAAAATATTCCAAATTGTAGTCTGTAGAGATGGTAAAGGAAAGTGTGATATACATGAAGAACATAATGATAAGAAATTTAATATTATTTAGTTTTCTTGTATGTCCTTTAATTATGGCTGCCAAATTATCCGCATCCACTTTATTAATGTAAAATCTAAGTCAGGGAGTTATACTATTCTTTTAGAAAGCTAAGGGTACTTTGTTTTAATTATATGACTATTGATCCTTATCGCTCCGTTAGGTGCGCGTCGAAGGTTATAGCCTAAAAACTTCAAATGCGATACAATAAAGTTATTTCTGTAAATCGAAAAGTGAAAAAATATGGTACAAAAGTCTCATAGTTTATCGTACACAAAGTGGCGCTGTAAGTATCACATCTTGTATAGACGAAAAGTAGTCTATAATCAATATCGAAGTAGTTTAAGCGAAGTATTTCATCGCTTGTGTAGTTATAAGGATGTTGAAATTATCAGTTAGATTATGTACATATGTCAACTCTTTGTAAACTGTAGTGGGTTTAATAAAAGCTAAGATCGAGAAAGGACACATTTCGTCCTTTCTTTTTTAAGTACGACGGGCATGTCGTGCATCTGAGGTGTAAGTCCTCCGTGGGCACCCGCTACTGGTGAACCCAATAGCGATTCCCAAGTCTGACTATCGTGAGGTAGCGGATTAAAACGGTCTGGGGATAGACCGTTTTAAGTCTGACGCTAGAAATAAGAGTCGTCAGAGGAAGGGATAGCGAAATCGTGGCTCTACGAACAGGAACGTGATAGTAAGGCGTATATAGTGGATAAGGAGGCTTAAAACTCTAAAGTCCAAAAAGGTAGTCGTAATCTATATGCGTAAATCACGAGAGTAATTGAATTCGGACTAAGGTTTGTGTGAAAAAGATAAATTTTCCTAGAGTCTAAAGACTCTGCGTCAGATTTCCTATTTTCACTGTAACCTTTTAACGTCCTCGTATCTTGTATAAACGAGGAAAGATGTACGACTTATCCCGTGAGATCTCATGAGAGCTGAAAGCGTAGTAACAACGAATCATGAGAAGTCAGCCGAGCCCATAGTAGTGAGGAAGCTTCTGTAATGGAAGTGGAGCGGAGGGGTGACCAACAAATCGAAGTAATCCTACTTCACTTGTGTCTGTAAAACGAGAGGTCTAATAGAACTGGACTCTGTCACGTATGACTGGGTGAAGGTTCACCAATATAAGATGTCCCTCAGGCATCAAAACAAGAAAGGAATACGCACATGTCAAAATTGCTAGATAAGATATTATCACGCGAAAATATGCTGGAAGTCCACAATCAAGTAAAATCCAATAAGGGCTCAACTGGGATTGATGGAATTACTATCGAAGAGATGGATGACTATCTCAGACACAACTGGCGCCTGACTAAGGAACTGATAAAACAGAGAAAATATAAGCCTCAACCAGTTCTTAGAGTTGAGATTCCCAAACCAAACGGAGGCATCCGTCAACTAGGAATTCCAACAGTTATGGATAGAATGATTCAACAGGCCATTGTCCAAGTCATTAACCCCATTTGTGAACCCCATTTCTCAGATACGAGTTATGGCTTCAGACCAAATAGGTCATGTGAAAAAGCCATCATGAAGCTCTTAGAGTACTTAAATGACGGCTATGAGTGGATAGTGGATATAGACCTAGAGAAATTTTTCGATACGGTTCCTCAAGATAGATTGATGTCCTTAGTACATAATATTATCGAAGACGGAGATACGGAATACTTGATTCGTAAGTATCTTCATTCAGGTGTTATCATTAACGGTCAGTGTCATAAAACGCTAGTTGGTACACCACAGGGAGGAAATTTATCTCATCTCTTATCTAATGTCATGCTAAATGAATTGAACAAGGAATTAGAAAAGAGGGGACTTCGATTTGTGCGCTACGCAGATGATTGTGTGATTACGGTCGGAAGCGAGGCAGCCGCTAAGCGTGTGATATATTAAGTCAGTCGTTTTATTGAGAAACGGCTAGGTTTGAAAGTAAACATGATCAAGACTAAGATTGCCAGACCAAGCGAGTTGAAATACTTAGGCTTTGGGTTCTGGAAATCATCAGTTGGTTGGAAAAGTCGCCCCCATCAAGATAGTGTTCGGAGATTTAAGCTTAAATTGAAGAAACTAACACAGAGGAAATGGAGTATAGACTTAACAAGACGTATTGAGCAACTGAATTTGTCTATTCGAGGATGGATAAACTATTTCTCGCTGGGAAATATGAAGCACATAGTCACTAGCATAGATGAGCGCTTGCGTACTCGCCTACGAGTGATTATCTGGAAGCAATGGAAGAAGAAATCTAGACGACTATGGGAATTACTGAAACTAGGGGTTCCTAAATGGACAGCAGATAAGGTATCTGGCTGGGGTGACCACTATCAATTAGTAGCTCAGAAGTTGATACTTAAACGTGCGATATCAAAATCAGTCCTTGAAAAACGTGGACTGGTTTCGTGTTTGGATTATTACCTTGAACGACATGCGTTAAAATTTAGTTGAACCGCCGTATGCCGAACGGCATGTACGGTGGTGTGAGAGGAGCTAGAGATTATCCCCTACTCGATTGTTGAGAGCGATAAAAATCTGTTTTTTGAAGTTTTCAAAGTTCCGAAATCCAAATGCATTTCGTTTGATAAGCTTGATGAGATTATTGGTCGCTTCTAATTTGGCGTTGGAATAGGGTAATTGAAGGGCATTGATGATTTTCTCTTTGTTCTTTAGAAAGATTTTAAAGACAGTTTGACAAAGAGGATGAACTTTCTTTAGATTGTCCTTAATAAGTCCGAAGAATTTGTCAGGTTCCTTGTTCTGAAATTGAGAAATCAAGAGTTGATAGAGATTGTAGTGGTGTTTCAACTCTTCTGAATAGCTCAAAAGATTGTCTAGAATTTCTTTATTCGTTAAGTGCATATGAAAAGTAGGGCGATAAAATCGCTTATCACTCAGTTTACGACTATCCTGTTGTATAAGCTTCCAGTAACGTTTGATAGCTTTGTATTTATGGGATTTTCGCTCGAATTGGTTCATGATTTGAACACGGACACGACTCATAGCACGGCTGAGATGTTGTACAATATGAAAACGATCTAGAACGATTTTAGTACATGGAAAAAAGTAGTTTAGCCAAGTCATAGTAAGGACTAAACATATCCATAGTAATGATTTTCACCTGACAACAAACGGCTCTATCGTAGCACAGAAAATGATTACTTATGATAGCTTGTGTTCCACTTTCAAGAACAGTGATGATATTGAGATTGTCAAAACCTTACGCAATGAAACTCATATTTCCCTTAGTGAAGGCATACTCGTCCCAAGACATAATCTCAGGAAGACGAGAAAAATCATGATTAAAGTGAAAGTCATTGAGTTTTCGAATGACAGTTGAAGTTGAAATGGACAGCTGATGTGCAATATCAGTCATAGAAGTCTTTTCAATCAACTTTTGCTCAATTTTTATTGATGAGAGAAGTTTTGGAGAGGGTCATTTTCGAGCAATGATAGCACTTGAAACATCTTTTCTAAGAAGGGGTTCTATTGGGGATACCAATTGTTTCAAGGTAAGGAATTTTAGACAATTTTTGAAACTCATATTTCTTAATTTGGCTAGCGCAATTAGGACGAGATAGAGCATCATTATCCAGTTTAGCGATGATTTCCTTGTGGGTATCCCTGTTAATTTAATTGTTCCATACGATTCTTTCTAATGATGGTTTGGTCATTTTTCATTCTAGATATTACGGAACTTTTTCTACAACAAATAGGCTTCATAATATCTATAGGGAATTTACCCACTGCAAATATTATAGTTCCCTATTTTCTTAATATAGAATCTAACTTGACAAAAACAAATGTTCATTGTATAATCGAATGGATAGAAATATTGAACGAAAGAGGTTAAGGATATGCTATCAGAAAAACAATTTAAACTTTTACGTTTTTTGTTGATTCACAAAGACGAAAACTTTACGCAGAGACAATTGGCTGAACAGCTAGATTTATCTTTAGGAACAGTCAATGCATTGGTTGGAAAACTTAAAGAAGAGAAGTGGATTGATGAGGAACATCACTTAAATGAACTAGGCAAGAACGTTTTAGAACCCTATCGAGTAGAAAATGCTATTATAATGGCTGCTGGAATGAGTAGTCGTTTTGCTCCTTTGTCTTATGAAATTCCCAAAGGATTGCTTCAAGTCAAGGGGGAACGCTTGATAGAGAGGCAAATCAGACAACTGCAAGAAGCAGGAATAGAAGATATAACCGTTATTGTAGGTTATCTACAAGAAAAAATGTTCTATCTGGAAGAAAAGTTTGGCGTTAAAATCGTTGTGAATAATGATTACTACAAATACAATAACTGTTCTTCTCTCATGCTAGTCAGAGATCAACTTTCCAACACTTATATCTGCTCTTCGGATAATTATTTTGTAGAAAATCCGTTTGAACGATACATTTACAGAGGTTATTATTCGACTATATTTGCAGAAGGGGACACAGACGAATACTGCTCTAAGGAAGATTCCAATCACACGATTATCGATATTCAAATCGGTGGGACGAATACTTGGGCTATGGTGGGGCACGTTTATTTTGATCGTGCATTTAGTGAAAAATTCGTAGATATTTTGGAAACTGAATTTAAACATGAGCCGTATCGCGAACAGCTCTGGGAAGATTATTATAGTCGTCACGTCAAAGAACTTCCTTTGGAAGCTCGGCATTATTCAGCAGACATTGTTAAGGAGTTTGATTCACTAGATGAGTTGCGTCAGTTTGATGAACACTATTTGGTGAATACTAATTCGGAAATCATTGATAACATCTGTAAGACATTAGGATGTATAGCTTCAGATATTGTCAATATTAAACCCCTAAAAGACGGTTTAACCAACACTTCGTTTTCATTTGACTGCCTAGGAAAGAAATATGTTTACCGTCATCCAGGTAGAGGAACGGAGAATTATATCGATCGTGCTAGCGAGGCAGCTTCCATGGAAATTGCTACAAAATTGAAGATTGACCTTACTTTTGTTGCTATGAACAAGGATGAGGGCTGGAAAATTTCAGAATTTATTCCTAACGCCAAGCAACTAGATTATGATAATTGGGATGATGTAGCAAAAGCAATGGAGCTCTTGAGACGCTTGCACCAATCTGGAGAAAAAACGGATCATTCTTTTGATCAATTTGAGGGAATTGATGATTTTAGACAAAAATTAAAAGCCAGCAATCGTTTTGAATTTGATGGGCTTGAAGAGTTGGATAAGAATGTCTCAGTTCTCGAGAAGCTTTTACAAGAAGATCAAGCGAAAAAGGTTCTCTGCCATGGAGATTCTTATAGCCCAAATTTCTTGTTGAATGAAGATGGCGAAATGAGCTTGATTGATTGGGAATATTCTGGTATGGGAGATCCAGCGGGAGATTTAGGGACCTTTATTGGATGTTCAAATTATACAGTGGAAGAAGCTGAAAAGGTACTTGAAATCTATCTACAAGAAGTTCCAGACAAGAAAACCAAACGTCACTATTTTGCCTATGTATCAGTGACTTCATATTATTGGTTCTTGTGGGCCCTGTTCCAAGAAAGCGTTGGAAAACCAGTAGGTGAATTTCTTTATATCTGGTATCGTTATACCAAGCAGTATGGAAAACTTGCATTAGATTTATACTTAGAGGATAATTAAGATGAAACCGACATCAGAAATTGAAGAATTAATAGCAAATGAAACGAAAAGAAGGCTAGAAGAAATGGAATCACCAAACTATGTGTTTGCCCAGCCATTTCTAAAAAGTGATTTTACTATAGTCATCGTCTTAGTTCTAATTAACCTTATTCTGATTATCCTAGCCATGACAGGAGGTATTCAATAAAATGTCCAAGATGAATGACTTCATTCAACAGGAGACCATAACGGGAATCGTTCCCATGACCAACAAGGATCGTCAGTATTCTTTCTGGGATCTCTTCCTATCGACAAGTGGTTTTGCCATCGCAACCTGGTGTTATACCCAAGGAGCCTATGTGGCTCAATATTTGACCTTTAATCAAATGTTGATAAATATTTTTAGCTTTAACATTATCTGGGTTTTTATCGAATGTCTCCCAATCTTGTTTGCAGTTAAATATGGAATTGATTTATGGATTTGGTTGAGAGCCGTTCTAGGTAGAAAAGGGGTGGCCGTTCTATCAACCGTGATTAGTCTGGCAAATTTTGGTTGGTACGCTGTTACCGCCAATCTTTTTGCCAGCTCCATGATTCATTTGGCAAATAATTTTGGGCTTGGTTTAGACAAGGGAGTATGGGCACCGATTCTAGGTACCCTCTGTGTTCTCCTTGGAACGCTGATTGCTCTTGGGGGCCCAGAGGTGATTAAAGGTACTAATCGCTTTCTGGTGGTTGCCTTGTTATTTGTTGGGCTAATCATCGTTGGAATCTGTTTTGTTGCGGTTCCGATTAGGGATATTATGAATGTCCAACCTGCCATCCAAGAAAATTTGACACCGATTGAACGTTTTATGATGTCAGGGGAAGGAAATGTGGCCGTAGCCTTTTCTTGGTCTACACAAGCCTTTGTCTTACCACGTTTGGCAAAATCAGAACGTAGTGGCTATTGGGCTACAGCATTATCGTATGGGGTTGTTGCGCCATTCTTCGCTGCTACAGGTGGGGTGATGGCTCTAGCCATGTTTGTCAAAACAGGTGTCTATGAAAGTGACCCAACGACGATGCTCTCCACTCTAAGTACTCCTGCCTTTGCCCTTTTAAGTTTACTACTAGTAGCTTTTGCTAATATTGGAACCCAGGGTACAGGATCGTATGTGAACTGTATGATTGTAAAAAGCGGGATGCCCAAAGTAAGCTATAAACTAATGGTTTGGATTGCCATGGTTTATGTGAGCCTACTTACCATCTGGGGAGGAGTGGATGAATACTTCGGTTCCTTCATCTCGCTGGCGGCCTATATTCAAGGACCCATTATTGGAATGATCGTTGTAGACTACTTTATCTTAAGAAAACGAAAACTCGATTTGCGTTCAGCCTATTTCCTTGAAGGACATGACGCCTATGAGTTTACAAATGGCTTTAATCTGATAGGATTATCTTGTGTAATCATTTCTTTGTTAGTTGCGGTACTATTTGTTTACAATCCTATAACAAAGCATATCCAGAGTCCTATGTTCCTGCTCACAACTGGTAGTGGCTTTACTGCGATCTTTGGAGGTCTATTGTACTGGCTAGCTAGCTTAACTCCTTTAAAACGCTATATGCTCAAGGATAAAGATTCTGTTACGATTTAAGTTTAAGAGAGAACGTTGTGGACTACCCCAAAAAGTTGGAAAAATAATTATTGAAAGGATTTAGTTCTGTATTGCACAGGACTAAGTCCTTTTAGTTTTACAACTGTAGTGGGTAGAAGAAAAGCTAAGATCTAGAAAGGACACATTTCGTCCTTTCATTTTTGATGTTCATAGAGATAAAAATCCGTTTTTTTAAGTTTTCAAAGTTCCGAAAACCAAAGGCATTTCGCTTGATAAGTTTGATGAGATTATTGGTTGCTTCTAATTTGGCTTTAGAATAAGGTAGTTGAAGAGCGTTGACTATTTTCTCTTTGTCCTTAAGAAAGGTTTTAAAGACAGTCTGAAAAATAGGGTGAAGCTGCTTTAGATTGTCCTCGATAAGTCCGAAAAATTTGTCTGGCTCCTTGTTCTGAAAGTGAAAGAGTAAGAGTAAGAGCTGATAGACATTGGAGTGGTGTCTCAAGTATTCTGAATGGCTCAAAAGCTTATCTAGAATTTCTTTATTCGTCAAGTGCATACGAAAAGTAGGGTGATAAAATTGTTTATGGCTTAGTTTACGACGATCCTGTTGGATGAGCTTCCAGTAGCGCTTGATGGCCTTGTATTTATGGGATTTTCTATAGAACTAATTCATGATTTGAACACGCAAACGACTCATAGCACGGCTGAGATGTTGGAGTAAAACAGTCCAGTGGACTGTTTTAGCCTGAGTCTAGAAATTCTAAAGCGAAGCAGCTGTTTAGCCAAGTTATAGTAGGGACTAAACATATCCATAGTAATGATTTTCACCTGACAACGAACAGCTCTATCGTAGCGCAGAAAGTGATTTCGGATGATAGCCTGTGTTCTGCATTCAAGGACAGTGATGATATTGAGGTTATCAGAGTCTTGCGCAATAAAGCTTATTTTTCCCTTAGTGAAGGCATACTCATCCCAAGATATAATCTCGGTAAGTTGAGAAAAATCATGTTTAAAATGGAAGTCACTGAGCTTTCGAATGACAGTTTAAGTTGAAATGGAAAGCTGGCGTGAAATATCGGTCATAGAAGTCTTTTCAATCAATTTTTGAGCAATTTTTTAGCTTCCGCACTCAGGGCAAGATGGGGCATTGTAATTCAGTTTAGCGATGATTTCCTTATGTGTATCCATATTGATGATATCTACAATTTTGATATTTGAGTCTTTGATATCGAGTAGTTTTGTGATAAAATATAATTGTTCCATATGAATCTTTCTAATGAGTTGTTTTGTCGCTTTTCATTATAGGTCATATGGGACTTTTTTTCTATAACAAAATAGGCTCCATAATATCTATAGGGGATTTACCCACTACAAATATTATAGAGCCCTTTTTATATTAGTAAGTACAAGATTGAGTGCATAATGGAATGTTTTATCTTTTGTGATAAAAAGTATCAAGAGATAGTAGATTCCACAGGTTGCAACAGTCGAGAGTACCATGAGTATCATATTGAGGTTGACTGTATAAGAGTTGATTTGGAAAAGAAATTTAAAAGTGAAATAAATTGGAATGAATCCGAGCGATACAATAGTATAGCGTGTTAAAGTAGTAAAGATTTCTTTTAAGTCAAGCAGATGATGCTTCTTGATAAAGTAAATTTCCAGTAGAACAACTACAGTTTCTGCAATAATAGTAGTAGCAATGTAGTACTCTGGTGCAAAAATATTATTGAAATACAAGATACTGTTGAGTAGGATATTAGATCCGCCACCAATAAAGTAAAAGGCTGTTAAACGATTTTCATTGTCGTTGATGAAGATAATCTGCTTACCAAGGATTAATTCAATGGCCCAAATGATAGTTCGAAAGGCGAAGATACTAGTCACAATACCAGCTTCAAGGTATTTTTCAGAAGAGTAGATGACAGTTGCGTAGTTCCCTAATACCATAATCCCAATACTGGTTGGAATGATGAGGAAGTAAAAGAGGGCAGCGCCTTGATTTAGAAGATTTTTATAAGACTCATAGTCTTTTTTACCGAGATAGTAGCCTAGACGTGGAATACTGACGTTGATAGCTCCACTCAAGACACTGGCAATTAACATGACGATGCTAGAAGTAATGGTATAATAAGAAATATAGTTTTCATCAGGGCCTTTGGTGATAAACATTCTATCAAGTAAGGTATAGAGCATGTTGGCGTTCGCTAGGAGAAGCATAGTCAAGAGTGGTTTAGATGCTTTGACTAATTCGACAAGACCGATCTTAACAAAGGAAACTTCTCGCTTAATCCAGAGAAAACTGAGTAGATAGTTGAGAATTGTTGTTGCACTCATAATGATTGCATAAGGTACGATATCGTCTGGAGTTTTTACAAAGGTAAAGATTGCAACCAACATGGCTATTCGTATAATTAATGTCTTATATAATATAAAGGAGTAATTTTCATATGTTTCATTCATCCACTCAATATAGAGGAATTGGAAGAGTGCTTGTGCACCTAAAATATAGTAGAGAACTTTCAGATTTTCAATGCTGGTATCAAAAAAGATAATGAGGAAGTAGATACTAGTCATCAGGATAGAAGTGAAAACAGAAATATAAAACAACTTAGAAAAGACATAGTTGATTTTATTCTTATCATCCTTGACATTACTGACAGCTCGAATCCCATAGTTGTAAATCCCAAAGGCGGATAAAGGAATGACAAAGCTAGCCCAGGTATTGGCGGTATTGAAATAACCGTAGTTGGATTTGCTGAGAATCCGCGTCAGATAAAGATTAGTTATCAGAGGAAAAACGATATTGAGAACATTGACTAGTAAGCTAGTCAGTGCATTAACTTTTATATTTTCATTGTACTTTCTTTCTTGTATTGTAAAATGGTCTCTAGTATTAT
Organism: Streptococcus mitis; assembly: GCF_002096815.1. Taxonomy (GTDB): domain Bacteria; phylum Bacillota; class Bacilli; order Lactobacillales; family Streptococcaceae; genus Streptococcus; species Streptococcus mitis_AD. Next base: position 102,991 of record NZ_NCVJ01000019.1, on the reverse strand, counting down.
ATTACATTCTCGCTTCATTCTTTTGATAAAATCGTAAAAATCTAGTATAATAGATAGAACTGAAAGTATGAGGTTACTAGCAATGAAAATGAAACAAATCAGTGATACAACTTTAAAAATCACGATGTCTTTAGAGGATTTGATGGATCGAGGCATGGAGATTGCTGACTTTCTCGTTCCTCAAGAAAAAACAGAAGAGTTCTTTTATGCCATCTTGGATGAGTTAGAGATGCCTGATAGCTTTTTGGATACAGGTATGTTGAGCTTCCGTGTGACTCCAAAACCGGATAAGGTGGACGTATTTGTTACCAAGTCCAAGATTGACCAAAATCTAGATTTTGAAGACTTATCGGATTTGCCAGACATGGAAGAATTGGCTCAAATGTCGCCAGATGAATTTATCAAAACCCTGGAAAAAAGTATCGCGGACAAAACTAAGGATGATATCGAAGCCATTCAATCTCTAGAGCAAGTCGAAGCCAAGGAAGAAGAGCAGGAACAGGTTGAACAAGAAGTTGAGAGCAAGAAAGAGCCTTACATCTACTACATCCTTTCTTTTGCTAAGTTAGCTGATTTGGTGGCTTTTGCCAAGACAGTGACATTTGAGATGGAAACTTCTGAACTCTACAAGATGAATGAGCGCTATTATTTGACCATTTTAGTGGATATTGAAAATCATCCAAGTCCATATCCAGCGTGGCTTTTGGCCCGTATGCGCGAGTTTGCAGACGATAGTGACATCAGTCGTTCAGTCTTGCAAGAGTATGGCCAAGTCTTGATGAATCACGATGCTGTGCTCAATCTGCAAAAAATCGGATAATCATTTCTGGAAAGCTATTTCTAGATTATAAGAAGAGCGAATCGTTTGATTCGTTTTTTCTTTTCTATACTGAAATAGTGAATTACTATGATAGGAATTTTCACAAAATTCTGTTATAATGGCTATAATAGAAAATTTCGAGGAGACAAACATGACAGTTAAAATTGCTTTACTAGGATTTGGTACCGTTGCAAGTGGTGTGCCTTTCCTCCTAAAGGAAAATGGAAAAAAAATCAATCAATCGGCACATTCAGAGATTGAAGTTGCTAAGGTGTTGGTCAAGGATGAAGATGAAAAGAATCGCTTGCTTGCAGCAGGGAATGACTTTAACTTTGTAACCAATGTGGATGACATTTTGTCAGATCAAGACATTACGATCGTAGTGGAATTGATGGGGCGTATCGAACCTGCTAAAACCTTTATCACTCGTGCCTTGGAAGCTGGAAAACACGTTGTTACTGCTAACAAGGACCTTTTGGCTGTCCATGGTGCAGAATTGTTAGAAATCGCTAAAGCTAACAAGGTAGCACTTTACTATGAAGCAGCAGTAGCTGGTGGGATTCCAATTCTTCGTACCTTGGCAAATTCCTTGGCTTCTGATAAAATTACGCGTGTCCTTGGCGTGGTCAACGGAACTTCCAACTTCATGATGACCAAGATGGTGGAAGAAGGCTGGTCTTACGATGATGCTCTTGCGGAAGCGCAACGTCTAGGATTTGCAGAAAGCGACCCGACAAATGACGTAGATGGGATTGATGCAGCCTACAAGATGGTGATTTTGAGCCAATTTGCCTTTGGCATGAAGGTTGCCTTTGATGATGTAGCTCACAAGGGAATTCGTAACATCACACCAGAAGACGTAGCTGTAGCCCAAGACTTGGGTTATGTAGTGAAATTGGTTGGTTCTATCGAGGAAACTTCTTCAGGAATTGCTGCAGAAGTGACTCCAACCTTCCTTCCTAAAGCGCATCCACTTGCCAGTGTAAATGGGGTAATGAACGCTGTCTTTGTAGAATCTATCGGTATCGGTGAGTCTATGTACTACGGACCAGGTGCTGGTCAAAAACCAACTGCAACAAGTGTTGTGGCGGATATTGTCCGTATCGTTCGTCGCCTGAATGATGGAACCATTGGCAAAGACTTCAACGAATATAGCCGTGACTTGGTCTTGGCAAATCCTGAAGATGTTAAAGCAAATTACTACTTCTCAATCTTGGCTCCAGACTCAAAAGGTCAGGTCTTGAAGTTGGCTGAAATCTTTAATGCCCAAGATATTTCCTTCAAGCAAATCCTCCAAGATGGAAAAGATGGTGACAAGGCGCGTGTTGTGATCATAACACACAAGATTAATAAAGCCCAACTTGAAAATGTCTCAGCTGAATTGAAGAAGGTTTCAGAATTCGACCTCTTGAATACCTTCAAGGTGCTAGGAGAATAAGATGAAGATTATTGTACCTGCAACCAGTGCCAATATCGGGCCAGGTTTTGACTCGGTCGGTGTAGCTGTAACCAAGTATCTTCAAATTGAGGTATGTGAAGAACGAGAAGAGTGGCTGATTGAACACCAGATTGGCAAATGGATTCCACATGACGAGCGTAATCTCTTGCTCAAAATTGCTTTGCAAATTGTGCCAGACTTGCAACCTAGACGCTTGAAAATGACTAGTGATGTTCCCTTGGCGCGTGGTTTGGGTTCTTCCAGCTCGGTTATTGTAGCTGGGATTGAACTAGCCAACCAACTGGGCCAGCTCAACTTGTCTGATCATGAAAAATTGCAGTTAGCGACTAAGATTGAAGGCCATCCTGACAATGTGGCTCCAGCCATTTATGGTAATCTCGTTATTGCAAGTTCCGTTGAAGGGCAAGTTTCTGCTATCGTAGCAGACTTCCCAGAATGTGATTTTCTAGCCTACATTCCAAACTATGAATTGCGTACTCGAGACAGCCGTGGCGTCTTGCCTAAGAAATTGTCTTACAAGGAAGCTGTTGCGGCTAGTTCTATCGCCAATGTGGCGGTTGCAGCCTTGTTGGCAGGAGACATGGTGACCGCTGGGCAAGCAATCGAGGGCGACCTCTTCCACGAGCGCTATCGTCAGGACTTGGTGAGAGAATTTGCGACGATTAAGCAAGTAGCCAAAGAAAATGGTGCCTATGCAACCTACCTTTCTGGTGCTGGGCCGACAGTTATGGTTTTGGCTTCTCACGACAAGATGCCAACGATTAAGGCAGAATTGGAAAAGCAACCCTTCAAAGGAAAACTTCATGACTTGAAAGTTGATACCCAAGGTGTCCGTGTCGAAGCAAAATAAAGAATAGAAGATAGGATGGGGAAACTCTTGATCAGAGGGCTTCCTATCCTTTTTTTGAAAAGCAGTTTATACTCAATGAAAATCAAAGAGCAAACTAGGAAGCTAGCCGCAGGCTGCTCAAAACACTGTTTTGAGGCTGCAGATGGAAGCTGACGTGGTTTGAATTTGATTTTCGAAGAGTATTAGTTAAAAACTTGGTAAAGGAGAAACGAAGATGGCAGAAATATATTTAGCAGGTGGTTGTTTTTGGGGTTTAGAGGAGTATTTTTCACGCATTTCTGGAGTGCTAGCAACCAGTGTTGGCTACGCTAATGGGCAAGTCGAAACGACCAATTACCAGTTGCTCAAGGAAACAGACCATGCAGAAACGGTTCAAGTTATTTACGATGAGAAAGCAGTATCACTCAGAGAAATTTTGCTTTATTATTTCCGTGTTATTGATCCATTATCAGTCAATCAACAAGGGAATGACCGTGGTCGCCAATATCGAACTGGGATTTATTACCAGGATGAAGCAGACTTGCCAGCTATCTACACAGTGGTGCAGGAGCAGGAGCGCATGCTTGGGCGAAAGATTGCAGTAGAGGTGGAGAAACTTCGCCACTACATTCTGGCTGAAGATTACCACCAAGACTATCTTAAGAAGAATCCTTCAGGTTACTGTCATATCGATGTGACCGATGCTGAGAAACCTTTGATTGATGCCTCTAACTATGAAAAGCCTAGTCAAGAGGTGTTAAAGGAAAGCTTATCAGAAGAATCCTATCGTGTCACCCAAGAAGCTGCGACAGAGGCTCCATTTACCAATGCCTATGACCAAACCTTTGAAGAAGGGATTTATGTAGATATCACGACGGGTGAGCCACTCTTTTTCGCCAAGGATAAGTTTGCCTCAGGATGTGGTTGGCCAAGTTTTAGTCGTCCGATTTCCAAGGAATTGATTCACTACTACAAGGATCTCAGTCATGGAATGGAGCGAATCGAAGTTCGTTCTCGGTCAGGAAATGCTCACTTGGGTCATGTTTTCACAGATGGACCACGTGAGTTTGGTGGCCTCCGTTACTGTATCAATTCTGCTTCCTTGCGCTTTGTGGCCAAGGATGAGATGGAAGAAGAAGGATATGGCTATCTACTACCTTACTTAAACAAATAAATCAGAGAGGGTGGGTGCTTCCCACTTTCTTCATTTCCAGAATACGAATAGAAAGGATTTATGAAACACCTACTATCTTACTTTAAACCCTACATCAAGGAATCCATTTTAGCCCCCTTGTTCAAACTACTAGAAGCTGTGTTTGAGCTCTTGGTTCCCATGGTGATTGCTGGGATTGTTGATCAATCCTTACCCCAGAAAAATCAAGGTCATCTCTGGATGCAGATTGGCCTGCTCCTTATCTTTGCAGTGATTGGCGTTTTAGTGGCCTTAATAGCCCAGTTCTACTCAGCTAAGGCTGCGGTTGGATTTGCCAAAGAATTGACAGGTGACCTCTATCGCCATATTCTTTCCTTGCCCAAGGACAGCAGAGATCGTTTGACCACTTCTAGCTTGGTCACTCGCTTGATTTCGGATACCTACCAGATTCAGACTGGTATCAATCAATTCCTGCGTCTCTTTTTACGAGCGCCTATTATCGTTTTTGGAGCCATTTTTATGGCCTATCGAATCTCAGCTGAGCTGACTCTTTGGTTCTTGGTCATGGTTGTCATTTTGACCATTGTTATTGTAGGGCTCTCTAGACTGGTTAATCCTCTCTACAGCAGTCTGAGAAAGAAAACGGACCAACTGGTTCAAGAAACGCGTCAGCAAATACAAGGAATGCGGGTTATTCGTGCTTTTGGTCAAGAAAAACGAGAGTTACAAATTTTTCAAACTCTTAACCAAGTCTATGCTAGATTACAAGAAAAGACAGGTTTCTGGTCCAGTTTATTAACTCCTCTGACCTATCTGATTGTTAATGGAACCCTCCTTGTTATCATCTGGCAGGGATATGTTTCTATTCAAGGAGGATTGCTAAGTCAAGGTGCTCTCATTGCCCTTATTAATTATCTCCTACAGATCTTGGTGGAATTGGTCAAGCTAGCCATGCTGATAACTTCTCTCAACCAGTCCTATATCTCAGCTAAGCGAATTGAGGAAGTCTTTGCCGAAGCTCCAGAAGACATCCATTCAAAATTAGAACAAAAGCAAGCTACCAGTGATCAGGTTTTACAAGTCCAAGAATTGACCTTTACCTATCCTGATGCGGCCCAGCCTTCTCTGAGAGACATTTCCTTTGATATGACTCAAGGACAAATCCTTGGTATCATTGGGGGAACTGGTTCCGGTAAATCAAGCTTAGTACAACTCATCCTTGGACTTTATCCAGCAGATAAGGGGAGCATTTACCCTTATCGAGATGGATCTAGTCCTAGTAATTTGGAGCAGTGGCGGTCATGGATTGCCTATGTGCCCCAAAAGGTCGAACTCTTTAAGGGAAGCATTCGTTCTAACTTGACTCTAGGTTTAAATCAAGAAGTGACTGACCAAGAACTCTGGCAGGCTTTGGAGATTGCGCAAGCTAAGGATTTTATCAGTGAAAAGGAAGGACTATTGGATGCCCTAGTTGAGGCAGGAGGGCGAAATTTCTCGGGCGGTCAAAAACAAAGGCTGTCTATCGCACGAGCAGTCTTGCGCCAAGCTCCATTTCTCATCCTAGATGATGCGACCTCGGCCCTGGACACCATTACCGAGTCCAAGCTCTTGAAAGCTATCCGAGAAAACCTGCCAAATACAAGTTTAATCTTGATTTCTCAACGGACTTCGACACTTCAGATGGCAGACCAGATTCTCCTCTTGGAAAAAGGTGAGCTCCTAGCTATCGGCAAGCACGATGACTTGATGAAGACCAGTCAAGTCTATCGTGAAATCAATGTATCCCAACATGGTAAGGAGGACTAGCATGAGACAACAAACTGCAAAACAGACGCTCAAACGTTTGGCTAAAGACCTTGCAAGCCATCCCTTCCTCCTTTTCCTAGCCTTTCTAGGAACTATTGCCCAAGTTGGTTTATCGATTTACCTACCTATCTTGATTGGGCAGGTCATCGACCAAGTCCTAGTGGCTGGTTCCTCACCAGTTTTTTGGCAAATTTTCCTTCAGATGCTCTTGGTAGTCATAGGAAATACTCTGGTACAATGGGCCAATCCTCTTCTTTATAATCACCTAATCTTCTCTTATACCAGAGACTTGCGAGAGCGAATCATCCATAAGCTCCATCGTTTACCGATTGCTTTTGTGGATCGGCAGGGCAGTGGCGAGATGGTTAGTCGTGTAACAACAGACATAGAACAGTTGGCAGCCGGCTTGACCATGATTTTTAACCAATTTTTCATTGGTGTCTTAATGATTTTGGTTAGTATTCTAGCCATGCTTCAAATTCATCTCCTCATGACTCTTTTGGTCTTGCTGTTGACGCCACTGTCTATGGTAATCTCACGCTTTATTGCCAAACGCTCCTATCATCTCTTCCAAAAGCAAACAGAGACAAGGGGGATTCAAACTCAGTTGATTGAAGAATCTCTTAGCCAGCAGACCATTATCCAGTCCTTTAATGCTCAGGCAGAATTTATCCAAAGGCTGCGTGAGGCTAATGACAACTATGCAGGTTATTCACAGTCAGCTATCTTTTATTCTTCAACGGTCAATCCTTCGACTCGCTTTGTCAATGCGCTTATTTATGCCCTTCTAGCTGGAGTGGGAGCTTATCGTATCATGATAGGCTCTACCTTGACCATTGGACGCTTAGTGACTTTTTTGAACTATGTTCAACAGTACACCAAGCCTTTTAATGATATTTCTTCAGTGCTAGCTGAGTTGCAAAGTGCCTTGGCTTGTGCAGAACGTGTTTATGGAGTCTTAGATAGTCCTGAGGTGGCTGAAACAGGTAAGGAAGAGTTGACTAGTGACCAAGTTAAGGGAGCTATTTCCTTTAAACAGGTTTCTTTTGGCTACCATCCTGAAAAGATTTTGATTAAGGATTTATCTATTGATATTCCAGCTGGTAGCAAGGTTGCTATTGTTGGTCCGACAGGTGCTGGAAAATCAACTCTTATCAATCTCCTCATGCGTTTTTACCCTATTAACTCAGGAGATATCTTGCTGGATGGGAAATCCATTTATGATTATAGTCGTGCCTCTTTACGCCAGCAGTTTGGAATGGTGCTTCAAGAAACCTGGCTCAAGCAAGGAACTATTCATGATAATATTGCCTTTGGAAATCCTGATTCCAGTCGGGAGCAAGTGATTGCTGCTGCCAAAGCAGCCAATGCAGACTTTTTCATCCAACAGTTGCCGCAGGGATACGATACCAAGTTGGCAAATGCAGGAGAATCTCTCTCTGTTGGTCAGGCCCAGCTCTTGACCATAGCCCGAGTCTTTCTGACTATTCCAAAGATTCTTATCTTAGACGAGGCAACCTCTTCCATCGATACGCGGACAGAAGTGCTGGTTCAGGATGCCTTTGCTAAACTCATGAAGGGGCGTACAAGCTTTATCATTGCCCACCGCTTGTCAACCATTCAGGATGCGGATTTGATTCTTGTCTTGGTGGATGGCGACATTGTTGAGTATGGGAGCCATCAGGAACTCATGGCTCGAAAGGGTAAGTATTATCAAATGCAGCAAGCAGCAGATTTTAGCTTTGAATAAGCCATTCTCTTTTGAAAGTTTATGGACGAAAAAAGTTGCCTTCGGGTGACTTTTTTGTTACAATAGCTAGAAAAAATCAAGGCCTTAGAAGGAGAAAAACAATGAAAGTCTATCAGCATGTAAATATCGTGACTTGTGATCAAGATTTCCATGTTTATCTGAATGGAATCTTAGCAGTTAAGGATTCTCAAATCGTCTATGTCGGTCAAGAGAATTCAGAGATTTTAGAGCAAGCTGAGCAGATTATAGACTATCAGGGGGCCTGGATTATGCCTGGTTTGGTCAATTGTCACACCCATTCTGCTATGACAGGATTGAGAGGAATTCGAGATGATAGCAATCTCCATGAATGGCTTAATGACTATATCTGGCCAGCAGAAGCAGGATTTACTCCCGACATGACTACAAGAGCGGTTAAAGAAGCTATGATAGAGATGCTCCAGTCGGGAACAACAACCTTTAACGATATGTATAATCCCAATGGTGTGGATATTGAACGGATTTATCAGGCAGTGAAAACTTCCAAGATGCGTTGTTATTTCTCACCGACTCTTTTTTCTTCAGAGGCAGAGACAACTGCTGAGACCATAAGCAGAACTCGAGCAACCATTGAGGAAATTATTGGATATAAAAATCCAAATTTCAAGGTGATGGTAGCCCCACATTCTCCCTACAGCTGTGATAGAGACTTGCTGGAAGAAAGTTTAGACATGGCAAAAGAGCTTGCTATTCCAATCCATATCCACGTGGCGGAGACCAAGGAGGAGTCAGGAATTATCCTGAAACGATACGGCAAACGCCCCCTTACTTTTCTAGAAGAACTGGGTTACTTAGATCATCCGTCTGTCTTTGCTCACGGGGTTGAATTAAACGAGAGAGAAATTGAACGCTTGGCAACTTCTCAAGTGTCTATTGCCCACAATCCTATTAGTAACCTCAAACTGGCATCAGGGATTGCTCCCATCATTCAACTGCAAAAAGCAGGAGTGGCAGTAGGAATTGCGACAGATTCGGTTGCTTCCAATAACAATCTAGATATGTTTGAGGAAGGACGGACTGCAGCCCTTCTTCAGAAGATGAAAAGTGGGGATGCCAGCCAATTTCCTATCGAAACAGCTCTCAAGGCACTGACAATCGAAGGGGCTAAGGTTCTAGGAATGGAAAATCAGATAGGAAGTCTAGAAGTCGGCAAGCAAGCAGATTTTCTCGTTATTCAACCACAAGGAAAAATTCATCTCCAACCTCAGGAAAATATGCTTTCTCATCTCATCTATGCTGTTAAATCCAGTGATGTTGATGATGTTTATATCGCTGGAGAACAGGTTGTTAAGCAAGGCCAAGTACTAACAGTAGAACTTTAAAAGAAAAATCACGAAAAATTTTAAAAAAAGTTTGCAAAAATCTTGCATTCTTTTTTTTACTATGCTATACTTATATACGGTTTGAAAAAACTGCCTAAGACAGTAGGGGAGCTCGACTCATAAATATCCTACCGAGGACAAAACGTATCATGTAAAAAGAAGCGTATTGTACTTTCGTGTCTAGGTTTGGGCGCGTTTTTCTTTTGAAAAATTTCCCCAAGCAAAATAATAACGGAGGTGAACACACTAATGAGTGAAGCAATTATTGCTAAAAAAGCGGAACTAGTTGACGTAGTAGCTGAAAAAATGAAAGCTGCTGCATCTATCGTCGTTGTAGACGCTCGTGGTTTGACAGTTGAGCAAGATACAGTTCTTCGTCGTGAGCTTCGTGGAAGCGAAGTTGAGTATAAAGTTATTAAAAACTCAATCTTGCGTCGTGCAGCTGAAAAAGCTGGTCTTGAAGATCTTGCATCTGTATTTGTTGGACCATCTGCAGTAGCATTTTCTAACGAAGATGTTATCGCACCAGCGAAAATCTTGAACGACTTTTCTAAAAACGCTGAAGCACTTGAAATCAAAGGTGGTGCAATCGAAGGCGCTGTCGCATCTAAAGAAGAGATTCTTGCTCTTGCAACTCTTCCAAACCGCGAAGGACTTCTTTCTATGCTCCTTTCTGTACTTCAAGCGCCAGTGCGCAACGTTGCTCTTGCAGTCAAAGCGGTTGCAGACAACAAAGAAGACGCAGCTTAATCTTAAGCTACGCAGCGTAGCCTAGCTACGAAAATATATTATAAATTTAAAACATATTTGGAGGAAATAACAATGGCATTGAACATTGAAAACATTATTGCTGAAATTAAAGAAGCTTCAATCCTTGAATTGAACGACCTTGTAAAAGCTATCGAAGAAGAATTTGGTGTAACTGCAGCTGCTCCTGTAGCTGTTGCTGCAGCTGGTGCTGCTGACGCTGGTGCTGCTAAAGATTCATTCGACGTTGAATTGACATCTGCAGGCGACAAAAAAGTTGGCGTTATCAAAGTTGTACGTGAAATCACAGGTCTTGGTCTTAAAGAAGCTAAAGAACTTGTTGACGGTGCACCAGCACTTGTTAAAGAAGGCGTTGCAACTGCAGAAGCTGAAGAAATCAAAGCTAAATTGGAAGAAGCTGGAGCTTCAGTTACTCTTAAATAATAGAGTAACTACATTAGTAGCTTAAAAACATGATTAAACCGCTATTCTTAGGAGTAGCGGTTTTTATTTTTTTATTACATGGGGCAAAAAAGGGAAAGGAATCTTTAAAAGTGAGGAGAGTTAGATTGAAAGAATCATATTGGTAAATCGAAATGATAGATATTTGTATCATGTCATAAATCGTTATCAAACGATAATATTGATTTTCTTACAAATTAAGAGTATAATTTATAAAAATGAGTGTTCACTCAATTTTTGTGAAATTAAGGAGTAAAGAAAATGGTTGTTGAAGCAATAGAGTACAGTCGTTTCGGTAACGAAGAGGTCTTGGATTTGCTGAAGATAGACTCTACAGCCTTGGAGGTAAATCAGGTGAGAGTAGAAGTTCATGCTGTTGGTTTAAATCCTATTGATTATAAAACTTTTGAGGGAGCGAAACCCCTTCGATTTCTATCTTTTATAACGAAATTAAGGAAACCAAGTCGTTGGTTTGAATCTAAATCATCTTTATTTCCAAGAGGTGTGGGGAGAGATTTTTCTGGAGATATTACAGAAGTTGGAAATGAAGTAACTAGGTTTTCAGTAGGAGATAAGGTGTTTGGAACAATGATTAGCGATCCTGGTTTGGGAACTAATAGGGGAGCTTTAGCAACAGAAATTTGTGTCAATGAATCAGAAATTGTATTGAAACCAGAGATGATCGACATGACTCACGCAGCTACTATGGGAGTAGCTGCTCTAACTGTGGGTGGGGCTTTTAGAAGAATCGGTTTAAATTCAAGAGATACTGTTGTTATTTCAGCTGCAGCAGGAGGTATTGGAAGTATTGCAGTACAGTATGCAGTTGCTAAGGGGGCGACAGTGATTGGAATAGCAAGTAAGAAAAATGCAGAGTATCTGAAGTCTTTAGGTGCTATACCAGTAAGTTACGAAGAGAATATCAAGAAGGCTCTTCTATCAGCTAGTCCAACGCCTATTACAAAATTTTTGGATTGTTATGGATCTGATTATGTTAGATTGGCTTTTAGTTTAGGCTTGAAGGGGACAGCTATTGGGACATTAGTACCTTCACCCTATGTTATGATAAAAGGTGCTCAGTTTACTGGTCCGAGACATTCCACATATGATGATTTTAGCACTTTAGCTGAAATGGTCTCAGACGGGAAGATTCAGCTGAAAATTGATCAAGTGTATGACTTTTCTCTAAAGTCAGTTAGAGAAGCCTATCGTAGTCTGAAAATGGGACACAGTCGAGGCAAAAAAGTCGTAAAAGTAAGAGAGTAGAAGAGAGGTGCTAGCGATGGAAAGTTTAGAACAAAAGTATGCTCAGACGTTAGAAGTTAGCAACTTGAGCTTGAAACAACGTCGAGTATTATTATCAAGCTTAAAATTATTCTCAGAAATTGGATTTGAGAATACAACGTCCAGCCTTATTGCCGAACGCGCTGGAGTGTCAGAAGGAACTGTTTTTAGTTACTTTAAAACAAAGGAAGGTATTTTAGAAGTCATTTTATCTACTTTTCTAGAACAGGTTATTCCAGAAGTAATTGCGGATTTCTCAGAAAAAAAATTCACAGTAGATCAAGAAAATTTTCCCTTCTTTTTAAAAAGTATTGTTCGAGATAGGCTCTTTTTCATTCAGGAGAATCAAATGCATGTTAAAATTCTCTTGGGGCGTTCTTTTATTGATAAAAATCTTTCTATCCAGTTAGGAAATATTATTGTTCAATCTATAATAGAACCAATTAGCCCTGTTTTAAATCAATTTAAAGAAAAAGGACTTATTCTAAATTGGTCAAATGAAAGAATTGTTCGATACATTTTAGCATTGAGTTTTTCTTATCTTATTCCCATGATGTTGAATGATGAAGAAACTATAAACATAGATGAAGCAGTTGATGAGATTGTTGAATGTTTGTCATCTGCCCTAATGAAAGTAAAATAAATTCTGATGTTAAAACTCACTGTTAATGGTGAGTTTTTTTGGATTCAACATAAAAATCCCCAATCGTAGCGATTGAGGATTAAGCAAATGAATCTTAAACAATACCTTGTGCAATCATAGCGTTTGCTACATTTTCAAAGGCAGCAATGTTAGCTCCTGCAAGGTAGTCTTTATCAAGACCGTATGTTTCTGAAGTTGTTTTAGCTGTATTGAAGATGTTTGTCATGATGTCTTTGAGACGTCCATCAACTTCTTCACGAGTCCATGAGAGGCGAAGGCTATTTTGGCTCATTTCAAGAGCTGAAACGGCTACACCACCAGCGTTGGCAGCTTTGGCAGGTCCGTAGAAGATACCATTTTCTTTGTAGACTTTGATGGCATCAAGGTCGCTTGGCATGTTGGCACCTTCAGATACACAGATAACGCCTTGAGCAACCAAACGTTTAGCTGCTTCACCGTTGATTTCGTTTTGAGTCGCACATGGAAGAGCGATGTCATAGTTTCCAGCGTAAGTCCATACAGAACCTTCATGATAAGTAGCAGTTGCTTTCTCAGCTGCATACTCAGTCAAACGAGCGCGACGTTTTTCTTTAACATCAACCAAAAGATCGAAGTCGATACCATTTTCATCGATTACATAACCATTTGAGTCAGATACAGAGATAACAGTTGCACCAAGTTCAGTCGCTTTTTGAAGAGCGTATTGAGCTACGTTACCAGAACCTGAAATAACAACTTTCTTACCAGCGAAGCTGTTACCGTTGGCTTTAAGCATTTCTTCAGTGTAGTAAACCAAACCGTAACCAGTTGCTTCTGGACGAATCAAGCTACCACCAAATCCAAGAGGTTTACCAGTCAAGACACCAGCATCAAATTGGTTAAGGCGTTTGTACTGACCGTAAAGGTAACCAATCTCACGTCCACCAACACCGATATCACCAGCAGGTACGTCAAGTGATGGTCCGATGTGTTTTTGTAATTCAGTCATGAAGCTTTGGCAGAAGCGCATCACTTCAGCATCTGTTTTACCTTTAGGATCGAAGTCTGATCCCCCTTTACCTCCACCGATAGGAAGTCCAGTCAAGACGTTTTTAAAGATTTGTTCAAATCCGAGGAATTTCAAGATCCCTTGGTTAACAGTTGGGTGGAAACGAAGTCCGCCTTTGTATGGTCCAACAGCTGAGTTGAATTGAACACGGTAGCCGCGGTTTACTTGAACTTTTCCATCACGGTCAACCCAAGGAACACGGAAAGAAATCACGCGCTCTGGCTCAGTAATACGTGCCAAGATATTTTCTTCGATATACTCAGGGTGTTTTTCAAATACAGGTTCTAAAGTGTTGAAAAATTCTTCAACAGCTTGGAGGAATTCAGCCTCGTGCCCGTTACGAGCTTTCACAGTTTCAAACACGCTTTGGATATATTCTTTAGCAGATGTCATATCGTTCTCCTTAAATTCTAATTTAATTATGTGTGTCATTATAGCAGAATTTTTTTTAACTGTAAAGAGAAAAACAAAAATTTTCTAAAAATTCTATCAATTTAGTTTTGAGACTTTTTGAAAATAGATAAAAAACGAACCTTTTTCTTGTAAATATCTTTCTCAAAGAGAAAATCTGAAAATATGGTATAATATTAGCAATAAAAGGAATCTGGAGGATCAGAATCATGGTATCAACTAAAACGCAAATTGCTGGTTTTGAGTTTGACAATTGTTTGATGAATGCAGCAGGTGTGGCTTGTATGACGATAGAGGAGCTAGAAGGGGTTAAAAACTCAGCGGCAGGAACTTTTGTGACCAAGACAGCGACCTTGGACTTTCGTCAGGGAAATCCTGAACCACGCTATCAAGATGTTCCACTTGGTTCTATCAACTCTATGGGCTTGCCAAATAATGGTTTAGACTATTATTTGGACTATCTTTTGGACTTGCAGGAAAAAGAGCCGAACCGAACTTTCTTCTTATCTCTAGTCGGCATGTCTCCAGAGGAAACCCATACTATCTTGAAAAAAGTCCAAGAGAGTGAGTTTCGTGGTCTGACTGAGCTAAACCTCTCTTGTCCAAATGTTCCAGGTAAACCTCAGATTGCCTATGATTTTGAGACAACTGACCGGATTTTGGCAGAGGTATTTGCCTACTTCACCAAACCTCTTGGAATTAAATTGCCACCATATTTTGATATTGTTCACTTTGACCAAGCGGCAGCTATTTTCAACAAGTACCCGCTCAAGTTTGTCAACTGTGTTAACTCTATCGGAAACGGCCTTTATATAGAAGATGAGTCCGTCGTTATTCGTCCTAAAAATGGTTTTGGGGGGATTGGTGGAGAGTATATCAAACCGACTGCTTTAGCTAATGTTCATGCCTTTTATCAACGCTTAAACCCTCAAATTCAAATTATTGGTACAGGTGGCGTTTTGACTGGTCGTGATGCCTTTGAACATATCCTCTGTGGAGCAAGTATGGTGCAGGTGGGAACCACCCTTCACAAAGAAGGAGTTGGTGCTTTTGATCGTATTACTAATGAACTGAAAGCAATCATGGAGGAAAAAGGGTACGAAAGCCTAGAAGATTTCCGTGGGAAATTGCACTATATTGATTAAATGAACTAAAAAGTTAGAAGAAAGGAGAGAAGATGCTAGCCATTGAAGAAAGTCAGAAGTTGACTTTATCAAATTTACCGAGCCTGAGCCTTTTTACAGGGACAGATCAGGGTCAGTTTGAAGTTATGAAGAGTCAAGTATTGAAACAGATTGGTTATGATTCTGCTGACCTTAACTTTGCCTACTTTGATATGAAAGAAGTAGCTTACAAGGATGTGGAACTGGAGTTGGTCAGCCTTCCTTTCTTTGCAGATGAGAAAATCGTGATATTAGATTATTTTGTCGATATCACAACTGCTAAAAAGCGCTTTTTGACAGATGATGAGCTCAAGTCGTTTGAAGAATACCTTGACAATCCTTCGCCAACAACCAAGTTGTTGATATTTGCGGAAGGAAAGCTGGATAGCAAAAGACGGTTGGTTAAATTACTTAAGCGTGATGCCAAGGTTTTTGATGCAGTAGAAGCTAAAGAACAAGAACTGCGCCAGTATTTTCAAAAGTGGAGTCAGGAACAAGGCCTGCAGTTTGCCAATAATTCTTTTGAAAATCTCCTTATCAAGTCGGGTTTTCAATTTAGTGAAATCCATAAAAATCTCCTTTTTTTACAGTCCTATAAGGAAGACTCTGTTATCGAGGAAGAGGATATTGTTAACGCAATTCCCAAGACCTTACAGGACAATATTTTTGATTTAACTCAGTTTATTCTGACTAAAAAGATGGATCAGGCGCGAGATTTGGTTAGAGACTTGACCTTGCAAGGTGAAGATGAAATCAAATTGATTGCAGTCATGCTAGGACAATTTCGGACTTTTACTCAGGTGAAAATTTTGGCGGAGTCTGGACAAACAGAATCGCAGATTGCAAGTAGTTTAGGCAGTTTTCTGGGACGAAATCCCAATCCCTATCAAATAAAGTTTGCGCTGAGGGATTCGCGAGGACTTTCCTTGAGCTTTTTGAAGCAAGCTATTTCTTATTTAATTGAGACAGACTATCAGATTAAAACAGGTCTTTATGAAAAAGGTTTCCTTTTTGAAAAGGCACTCATACAGATTGCTAGTCAGGTAAATTGATACTATCTGAAAAATTTTTTAACCCGCGTCAGGATTATCTTGTCGTGGGTTTCTTGCTGATTTTATTCGAAAGTATCTCAGTGAATTTCTTATCTATAAGCAAAAAACTTGAAAAAAGTGAATGTTTGCGTTATCATTTTCATATAGAAAGAAAAAGAGGTATTACAGATGGCTATTATCTTACCAGATCTTCCATATGCATACGACGCTTTGGAACCATACATCGATGCGGAAACAATGCACTTGCACCATGACAAACACCATCAAACTTATGTCAACAATGCTAATGCAGCTCTAGAAAAACACCCTGAAATCGGTGAAGACCTTGAAGCTTTGCTTGCTGATGTAGAATCTATCCCAGCTGATATCCGTCAAGCACTTATCAACAACGGTGGTGGACACTTGAACCACGCTCTTTTCTGGGAATTGATGACTCCTGAAAAAACAGCTCCATCAGCAGAACTTGCAGCAGCAATCGATGCAACATTTGGTTCATTTGAAGAATTCCAAGCAGCCTTCACTGCAGCAGCAACAACTCGTTTTGGTTCAGGATGGGCATGGTTGGTTGTCAACAAAGAAGGTAAACTTGAAGTGACTTCAACAGCAAACCAAGACACACCAATCTCAGAAGGCAAAAAACCAATCTTGGGCTTGGACGTTTGGGAACATGCTTACTATGTGAAATACCGCAACGTGCGTCCTGACTACATCAAAGCTTTCTTCTCAGTGATCAACTGGAACAAAGTAGATGAATTGTACGCAGCTGCTAAATAATGATAGTTGGAGGGAAGAATTGTTCTTCTCTTTTTAAGGTTATATTATTTTGGTCTGACAAAATCGTCAGACTTTTTTCATTTTTATGAGAAACGTGCTAACTGCTAGAAATTATGGTAGAATAAAGTATTAAGTAATCGTGGAAAAAGGATATCTATGCGAAAAGAAATTGCACCTGAATTATACAACTATAACAAGTTTCCTGGTCCTGAGTTCCATTTACACGGGGACAAGGTTGAAACGGAAGGGATAGCTTTTTCCTTGGTGGAAAATATCAAGGATGCCTTTGATGTGACGGCTTTTAATCAGCGTTTTTCAGAAGTCTTAACCAAGTTTGATTATATCGTGGGAGACTGGAGCAACGAACAGCTTCGCCTACGAGGTTTTTATAAGGATGACCGAACAGAAGAAAAACTTGAAAAAATCAGTCGTTTACAAGACTATCTTTTAGAGTATTGTAGTTATGGTTGTGCCTATTTTGTCCTAGAAAATGAAGCACCTAAGCGCGCATCATTTGACAAGAAAATGCGTAAGAAGGAAGAAGAAACACCTTCTAAAAAAGGAAAGAAATCGACTCAAACCAAACGAAAACCGAATGCAGATAAGAAAAATAGACGTCGTCAGAAGGACCAGCATTCTCAGAAAGAGGACAAGGGGCAACGTCATTTTGTCATTCGTCAGAAGTGAGTAGAGAATAAGGAGTAGAAATGAAACCGTCAATTTATAGTTTAACACGTCAAACCATGCAGGAATGGGTTTTGGAGCAGGGAGAAAAGAAATTCCGTGCAGACCAAATTTGGGAATGGCTTTACCGTAAACGTGTCCAGTCATTTGAAGAAATGACTAACCTTTCAAAGGATTTGATTGCTAAGCTTAATGACCAGTTTGTGGTCAATCCCTTGAAACAACGTATCGTTCAAGAGTCTGCTGATGGGACAGTTAAATATCTTTTTGAATTGCCGGATGGTATGTTAATTGAGACAGTACTCATGCGTCAACACTATGGTTTGTCAGTCTGTGTGACCACTCAGGTCGGCTGTAATATCGGTTGTACCTTCTGTGCTTCTGGTTTGATTAAGAAACAACGTGACCTCAATAACGGTGAAATCGTAGCGCAAATCATGCTGGTTCAGAAATACTTTGATGAGCGTGGTCAGGACGAACGCGTCAGCCATATCGTTGTCATGGGAATCGGTGAGCCCTTTGATAACTACAACAATGTCTTGAATTTCGTTCGTACCATCAATGATGACAAGGGGATGGCTATCGGTGCTCGTCACATCACGGTTTCAACCTCAGGTTTGGCCCATAAAATTCGTGATTTTGCTAATGAAGGAGTTCAGGTCAATCTTGCCGTTTCCCTTCACGCACCTAACAATGAGTTGCGTTCAAGCATCATGAAGATTAACCGTGCCTTTCCGATTGAAAAACTCTTTGCAGCTATTGAGTACTACATTGAGACAACAAATCGTCGTGTGACCTTTGAGTATATCATGCTAAATGAAGTTAATGATGGTGTTGAACAGGCCCTTGAGTTAGCTGAATTGCTCAAGAATATTAAGAAATTGTCTTATGTAAACTTGATTCCTTACAACCCAGTTAGTGAGCATGACCAATATAGCCGTAGTCCTAAAGAGCGCGTGATGGCTTTCTATGATACGCTTAAGAAAAAGGGGGTCAACTGTGTGGTTCGTCAAGAACATGGTACAGATATTGATGCAGCTTGTGGACAATTGCGCTCTAACACAATGAAACGTGACCGCCAGAAAGCAGTCGCAGCAGTCAATCCTTAATGATGAAGAAAACTTATAATCATATTTTAGTATGGGGAGTCATTTTCTATAGCATTTGCATTGTCTATTTTTGCTTTACTCCTCAAGGACATTCTCCCGTGGGAGTGGAAACTCCAGGTATTCAGCATCTTGGACGCCTGGTTTTTCTTTTGACTCCTTTCAATTCTCTCTGGAAACTGGGCCAAGTGAGTGATGTGGGACAATTATCTTGGATTTTTTTACAAAATATCCTCAATGTCTTCTTGCTTTTTCCTTTGGTGTTCCAACTCCTTTATCTCCTTCCAAACTTGCGGAAAACAAAAAAGGTGCTACTTTTTAGTTTTCTAGTGAGCCTTGGAATCGAGTGTACGCAGTTAGTCTTGGACTTTTTCTTTGATTTTAATCGCGTCTTTGAAATTGATGATTTGTGGACCAATACCTTGGGTGGCTATCTGGCTTGGTTCCTATATAAACAATTACATAAAAACAAGATAAGGAATTAAAATGAGTATTTTAGAAGTTAAAAATTTGAGTCACGGTTTTGGTGACCGTGCAATTTTTGAAGATGTTTCCTTCCGTCTTCTCAAAGGAGAACATATCGGTCTGGTCGGTGCTAATGGTGAAGGAAAATCAACTTTTATGAGCATCGTGACTGGTAAGATGTTGCCAGATGAAGGGAAGGTTGAGTGGTCCAAATATGTGACTGCTGGATACTTAGACCAACATTCTGTCTTGGAAGAAGGACAGTCGGTGCGTGATGTTCTCCGTACAGCCTTTGATGAGCTGTTTAAAGCAGAAGCTCGTATCAATGACCTTTATATGGAAATGGCTGAAGACGGTGCGGATGTTGATGCTCTCATGGAAGAAGTGGGAGAACTTCAAGACCGTTTAGAGAGTCGTGATTTCTATACTTTGGATGCTAAGATTGATGAAGTAGCGCGTGCCCTTGGTGTCATGGACTTTGGCATGGATACGGATGTAACCTCTTTGTCAGGTGGGCAAAGAACCAAGGTGCTTTTGGCTAAACTTCTCCTTGAGAAGCCTGATATCTTGCTGTTGGACGAGCCGACCAACTACTTGGATGCTGAGCATATTGACTGGCTTAAGCGCTATCTCCAAAACTATGAGAATGCCTTTGTCCTCATTTCACACGATATTCCATTCCTGAACGACGTGATTAATATTGTCTACCATGTGGAAAATCAACAGCTGACGCGTTATTCTGGTGACTACTACCAGTTCCAAGAAGTCTATGCTATGAAGAAATCTCAGCTAGAGGCTGCCTACGAACGTCAGCAAAAAGAAATTGCGGACCTTAAGGACTTTGTTGCCCGAAACAAAGCGCGTGTTGCAACACGAAACATGGCCATGTCCCGTCAGAAGAAATTGGATAAGATGGATATTATCGAACTGCAAAGTGAGAAACCAAAACCATCCTTTGATTTCAAACCAGCTCGTACGCCAGGGCGCTTTATCTTCCAAGCCAAGGATTTGCAAATTGGTTATGATCGTCCTCTGACCAAGCCTTTAAATCTTACCTTTGAACGTAATCAAAAGGTTGCTATTATCGGGGCAAATGGTATCGGGAAAACAACTCTCTTGAAGTCTCTCTTGGGCATTATTCCGCCAATTGCTGGGGAAGTGGAGCGTGGAGATTATCTAGAACTTGGCTACTTTGAACAAGAAGTAGAAGGCGGTAATCGCCAAACACCACTAGAGGCTGTTTGGAATGCCTTTCCAGCTCTCAACCAAGCAGAAGTTCGTGCAGCCCTTGCCCGTTGTGGTTTGACAACTAAGCATATCGAAAGTCAAATTCAGGTTTTGTCAGGTGGGGAACAAGCCAAAGTTCGTTTCTGTCTCTTGATGAATCGTGAAAACAACGTTTTAGTGCTGGACGAGCCGACCAACCATTTGGATGTGGATGCCAAGGATGAACTCAAACGTGCTCTCAAAGAATACAAGGGATCTATCCTTATGGTCTGCCACGAACCAGACTTTTATGAAGGTTGGATGGACCAAATCTGGGACTTTAACAAGCTAACTTAAAAATGAGGAAAAAAGAAATACAGTATCGAATGCGGATACTGTATTTTTTGGTTTTTAAGATTTAAAATCGTAGTCTTTCACCACTTCGATGCTATCGATAGTAATAGCAGTCGTTGGTTTGTCTTTCTCATCTTTTTCGGCTTTAGCAATCTTATCTACAACATCCATACCGTCAATCACTTGACCAAAGACTGGGTGTTTGCCGTCTAGACTAGGGTTTCCCCCTTCTTTATAGGCTTCGATGATTTTCTTTGGATACTTGCTTGTAGGGAGTTTAGCAGAGGTATCTGTAGAATTTTGGTTGATAAAGAACTGGCTGCCATTGGTGTTTGGTTGACCAGTATTAGCCATAGAAAGAGCACCCCGGATGTTATAGAGATAAGGAGTAATCTCGTTTTTGAAACCAGTTCCCTTGTCTTTAGTCTTATCCTTGTCATGCCAGATGGACTGACCGCCTGTACCGTCCCCTTTGGGATCTCCAGTTTGAACCATGAAACCATCAATGACACGGTGGAAGGTAATGCCGTTATAGTAGCCTTCTTTGGCATGAGTGAGGAAGTTTTCAACCGCTAGAGGAGCGAGTTTAGGGAAGAGTTTGATACGGATATCTCCTTGACTTGTGTGTAGAATCACTTCAGCCTCGTCTTCAGCAACTTCTTTAGATAGTTGTGGGAAATTGGCGTTTTCGTTTGTTAAAGCATCGTTTAACTCCTTGGCAGATTGGGCAGCTGCTTTGGAACTTTCTTCAGCAGCCAAGCTAGAATCTACATAGTCATCACCACGCAAACTACGTTGGATGTTGTTACATCCAGCTAGAGCTACAGTGGATAGTAAAAGAAGGGTTGCTAGTTTTTTCATTCTATTCCTCTCAAAAATTCATTTCTACCATTGTACCCTAAAAGGAAGTGGATTTCAAATGTTAGTGACAAGACAGTTTAAGAGGAAGCCAACCTGAAAGTCGCTTGTTTAGAGGTATCAATACCATAAGTGTACTCGAAGTATTTAGGAAACCAGATCTTAAGAAAGCTCGTAAAGCATCACAATTAGTAAACGTTAATTCGAAAGAATTACTATATTTTAAAAGAGCACATTTTCAAAGGATTTTTTCTTTTGGCTTCAATTTCTAATTAGTCAATGAACTTAATACTAGGTCTCGAAAAGAATTATGCTTCCTCTTTCTGTCTGAGTTCAAAGAGGTCTTCTACTTTCAGATTAAAAACTTGAGCAATTTTAAGAGCCATTTCCAGCGAAGGATTGTAACGGTTATTTTCCAAGTGCAGAATTGTCTCGCGTCGCATGCCGATGAGGTCGGCTAACTCTTGCTGGGTCATGCCTGTGGACTCACGAACAGATTTGAGATTAGTAATAATCTTGCTTTCTTTGGCCATGCTTATCCTCTCCGTTCCAAGATAAAATAGACAACCGCAAAGATTAAAATCAAGGCAGCTATATTAATAAAGATCTGGCCCATGTAAAGCGTGAGAGACCCTATATATCCAATGATAACTGCTAGGATCATCAGTGCACCTAGCATAAAAACAAACATCAAGCTAGCTGCCTTTGCTAAATTAGCATAAAAGCGTTCGTCCGGAGTTTCCTTGACATTTTTTAAAGAGAAAAAACCAAATAGAATCACTTCAATAACGAGGATAATTCCGAAACTCCATTCTTTAATACCAGAACTTACGCTAGGGGTTGCAACCCAAAGCCCTACTGTATAAAAAATGCTTGCTGCAAACACAAGTATCGTGTAAAGCTTAACAGACAAGTCAAAAATAATCTTTCTCTTACCTTTCTGACTTTTATGAGGCCATGGCTTCATATGTAGCCAGCCCCAAATAGCTACAATTTGACCTAACACTGAAATACAAGTAATAACTAACTTGGGTCCCCAACTAAGATTAGAACCAAATAAAACAATAAAATCAATAAAGAGAGCTACGGCAATCATTGCAATGAGGCCACGCATTTTTTGACTTTTTTTCATGATAGACTCCTTTTTTGTGTTATAAATATATAACACTTAAATTTTATGTTATAAATATATCACATTTAAATTTAGAAAGCAAGAATTTATGTGCCAAGGTAGCAATTATTTGAAAAATTTTTTTAATAAAAGCCCTCGATAGTCAAACAAGTAAAGAATTCTTTGAAGCAATGCATCGGATTTGGTTTGGATAGTTTCGTTAATAATATTTGATGATAAAGAATTTTTGGAAAATCTAGATACCGTATGAATCTCTACTTTTTTTCTTAGACTGTTATAAAGTCTGTCAGAATAAGCGTTATAGGTGTAGAAGTTAATTTTTACAGAACTAAATTATTTCCCTATTTAGAATCTATTAATTCATATTTTATAACTTAATTAGTAGATTTCGTTCTTAAAATCCTTGATGTTTCGCTTGGGAACGGGCTTGGGATTTAGGAGCCAAGTATCAAAATCACGTTCAGGTGAGATGAAGGGCTTAACTTGGTGGTCTTTGTAAAATTTTTCTACAATAGCATTCATGACATTCTCTTTCTGGTTTTTCTTTAAAAAAATAACAAATTTCTAAATGGTTTAAAAATTTTATAGTCTGTCAAGTTTTTTTCTTGACACCTGTCAGAAATCTGATATAATAGAACATGTGCTAAATAGCTTAGCTATTTCACCGAAATAAAAAATAAGAAAAGAGACTTTAAAAATGGCAGTTAAAATCCGTTTGACTCGTATGGGTTCTAAGAAAAAACCTTTCTACCGTATCAACGTAGCAGATTCACGTTCACCACGTGACGGACGTTTCATCGAAACAGTTGGAACTTACAACCCACTTGTTGCTGAAAACCAAGTAACTTTGAAAGAAGACCGCGTTCTTGCATGGTTGGCTGATGGAGCTCAACCTTCAGATACAGTTCGCAACATCCTTTCAAAAGAAGGCGTATTGAAAAAATTCCACGATTCTAAATTCTCAAAATAAGTTTAAAGTAGGTTGACAGATGGATACGATTGAAAATCTCATTATTGCGATTGTGAAACCCTTGATTTCACAACCAGATGCCTTAACTATCAAGATTGAAGATACACCAGAGTTTTTGGAATATCATTTGGATCTTGATCAAAGCGATGTGGGTCGTGTAATCGGTCGTAAGGGTCGCACTATTTCTGCGATAAGAACGATTGTCTACTCTGTCCCAACTGAAGACAAAAAAGTAAGAATCGTTATTGACGAAAAATAAGAAAGGCGGGACGAATGTCTCGCTTTTTTTGCGAGGAGCAGGATATGAAGGATTTAACGTTTAGACAATTACAAGACTACTTACTCGAACATTACCAGCAGTCTCGGACTGAGGAAGGTCTTTTTATCAAGCTAGTGGAGGAAGTCGGAGAAGTAGCCGAAGTTTTGAATGGGCGCTCTGGTCGAAAAGAGGGCGTTCAGGATTCGAACGAGGAACTAGCAAAAGAACTGGCTGATATCATTCACTACACCGTCGCAATCGCAGCCATCAACCATATTGACCTAACTAAAACCATCTTTGAGAAAGACAAAACTGCAGCCATTAAGTACCAACATGAACGTGATTTGGAAGGATTTTTGAAGGAATTCGAGAGTTGACATACTTTTTCTCCAACTTGAGAAAATCCTTGGAACGTGATAAAATAAAGGATAAGGATTTTTTATAATTCATTATACAGAATGAGTGGATTTCTTTATGAAGAGGATTGAAGTATCTACAGAAATTGGTAGTCTCTCTGTTACTTATCAAAAGCAAAAGAAAATGCTAGTTTGTTTAAGTGGTGCAGGTTTGCTACCAAGTTATGAAAATTTTTCACTTATACTCGAAAAACTTCCTCCCACAATTGGTTATTTGACAATTGATTTTCCAAACACAGGTAGAAGTCCGATTCATGACCAAGCTGGAAAAAATCTGGATAATCTTGCAGATGCGGTTTATGAAGTACTTGAAGAATTGGCGATTTCTGAATATATACTTTGTGCACATAGTTTGAGTGGAATTTTAGCTTGCAAGTTGCTCAAGAAACCAATTAAGTGTCAGGCTTTAGTAGCAATTGAACCGACAACTAAAAAAGTCATGTTTGCTGATTTTTCAGAAAATCCTTATCCAGAAATGGAAGAGCAGATGATGCTGATTGAGGAGTGTGGTCCTGAACTTTATTTTAAGAGCTTAACTCAAGCCACATTTAGCCCTGAAATCAATAAAGAAATCTGGGAAATAATGCAAGAAAAAGGTTCAGAGTTGCAAAATCAAGATTCAGAATTTCAGATATCTGGAGAGATTACTGAGGAAGATTTTGAGAATTTGTCGATAGAATCTCATGTCCCTGTATTTATTTTTTGTCAGGCTTATAGAGAAAAAGAGTACAGAGAATCAGAATATTGGACTTCCAATACTAAACTCATTTTAGGAGGGAATCACCATTATTTACAATGGTCAGAATCAGAAAAAATTGTGACTATTATTCGAGAATTGTCAGAATAAGATGGAAATAAATAGACTACAGGAGACAAGATGAACTACTTTAATGTTGGGAAAATCGTCAATACGCAGGGGTTACAGGGTGAGATGCGAGTCTTGTCTGTGACGGATTTTGCAGAAGAACGGTTTAAAAAAGGGGCTGAGCTGGCTTTGTTTGATGAAAAAGATCAGTTTGTTCAAACAGTGACCATTGCTAGCCACCGTAAACAGAAGAACTTTGACATTATTAAATTCAAAGATATGTACCATATCAATACCATTGAAAAGTACAAGGGGTACAGTCTCAAGGTTGCTGAGGAAGATTTGAATGATCTAGACGATGGTGAATTCTACTATCATGAGATTATCGGTTTGGAAGTCTATGAGGGAGAGAATCTGATTGGAACTATCAAGGAAATCCTGCAACCAGGTGCCAACGATGTCTGGGTGGTCAAGCGAAAAGGCAAGCGTGATTTATTATTGCCTTATATCCCACCAGTGGTTCTCAATGTTGATATTCCAAATAACCGCGTCGATGTGGAAATATTAGAAGGGTTAGACGATGAAGATTGATATTTTAACCCTTTTTCCAGAGATGTTTTCTCCTCTAGAGCATTCAATCGTTGGAAAGGCTCGAGAAAAAGGGCTCTTGGATATCCAGTATCATAATTTTCGAGAATATGCTGAAAAGGCCCGCCATGTCGACGATGAGCCCTACGGAGGTGGTCAGGGGATGTTGCTCCGAGCCCAACCCATTTTCGATGCCTTTGATGCTATTGAAAAGAAAAATCCGCGCGTCATTCTCCTAGACCCAGCTGGCAAGCAGTTCGATCAAGCTTATGCTGAGGATTTGGCCAAAGAAGCGGAACTGATATTTATCTGCGGTCACTATGAGGGCTATGACGAGCGTATTAAGACCTTGGTGACAGATGAGATCTCCTTGGGCGACTATGTCCTGACTGGAGGAGAGTTGGCGGCTATGACTATGATTGATGCTACGGTACGCCTGATTCCAGAAGTGATTGGCAAGGAGTCTAGCCACCAAGATGATAGTTTTTCTTCAGGCCTTCTTGAATATCCTCAGTACACACGTCCCTATGATTATCGAGGCATGGTTGTCCCAGATGTTCTGATGAGCGGGCACCATGAAAAGATTCGTCAGTGGCGATTGTATGAGAGTTTGAAGAAAACCTATGAACGCAGACCGGATTTGCTTGAACATTATCAACTGACAGCAGAAGAAGAAAAAATGCTGGCAGAAATTAAAGAAAACAAAGAATAAAGGAGAAACCTATGCAAGTAATCAAACGTGATGGAGAAATTGCTGAATTTAATCCAGACAAGATTTACCAAGCTATCTTAAAAGCAGCCCAGACTGTCTATGTATTGACAGATGATTTGCGTCAAAACCTTGCACAAGTCACTAAGAAAGTGGTTTTGGATTTGGAAGAAGCCAAGGTGGAACGTGCTACCATCAGCATGATTCAGTCTATGGTTGAACATCGTTTACTGGGTGCAGGTTACATTACCATTGCAGAACACTACATTTCCTATCGTCTACAACGTGACTTGGAAAGAAGTGGTTATGGAGATCATATCGCAGTTCATTTACATTTTGAACAAATTCGCTAAGAAAAAAGAGTGGGATGAAGCAACTACATCTCACTCTTTCTTAAATCTATTTTTTTGGGCTGTTTGGACGGTGGAAGGGACAAATCGTAGGCGTTGAATATCGCTTATGCGGATAATACGGCTCATATTTTTGGCAAAATTTTTCACGATAATTTGCTGGCGTTGCTGATCGTATTTGATGATGTCACCTGTAAAACTTGTCTCAGACAAGATAAGGTGAACAGCAGTTTGTTTCTGGATAGCCTCTTCAATAGTGGCTGTAAGGGAGTTGCTTTCAGTATGGTCTGGTTCTTCATGTCCATTTAAAAAGTCATGTATTTTATCTAGAACTTGCTGGAATTTATGTCTCATATTGGCCTCCCTTCTTTTATATCAATATTATATAAAATTTTCCTAAAATCTACAAGATTTTACGAATAATCAAATGAAAGCAAAAAAAGGAGAAGAAAATGGCAGAATTTACATTTGAAATCGAAGAGCACTTGTTGACTCTTTCTGAAAACGAAAAAGGTTGGACCAAGGAAATCAACCGTGTGAGCTTTAATGGAGCCCCTGCAAAGTTTGATATTCGTGCTTGGAGTCCAGACCATACTAAAATGGGTAAAGGGATCACTCTCTCAAATGAAGAATTTCAAACGATGGTGGATGCCTTTAAAGGCAACTAAGTTGTCAAAATGAATGAAAAGGATATTGAGTCATGACAACTCGATATCCTTTTTTAGTTAGCAAAGTAAGCTTGATTTTTAAGGCGTTGAAGTAATGGACGGCTAATAAAACTAATAGCAATAATTTTACCAAGGTCTGGAATGATAAAGGGAATGACCCCCACAACAAGAGCTTTTTCAAATGCCATTCCAGCAAGAAAATGTAAGCTGAGAATCCCGCCGACAAAGACAAGGGCATCACCCAAGAGGTTTGCAAGAAAAATCTTGACAACACTACTCTTGCTGTTGGTTAGAGAGGATGTAAGTCCAGAATAAACAAGATAAAACCAAAGATAGCCTGCAGTAGGACCAACTAAAGCCTGAAAACCAGCTCCACCTCCTGCAAAAACAGGAAGACCGATAGCACCTAGAAGAAGATAGAGTCCAACAGAAAGTACAGCCTCTCTTGGTCTAAAGACAGTTGCAATCAAGCCGATTGCAAAGTTTTGCAGAGTGAAGGGAACAGGTCCAATTGGAAGACTGATTTGTGCCAAAACAGCAATGAGAGCAGCTCCAATAGCAGGGATAGCATAAATATGAGCTTTTTTCAAAATAGTTAACCTCTTTTCTGATGTATAGTAACTATTATACTCGTAGAGTAATTATTGTCAACCAATTTTTTAAAACAAGGTAACAAAAACTGTAACGGCCGATTTTGCTTATTGGTTAAGTTGTTTTCATCGATTCGAAAACATCAAAAAAGAAGCAGACACATTTGTATCAGCTTCTGTTGTTTCGATTAACGCATAGTTACAAATTCTTCAGATGCAGTTGGGTGAATCGCCACAGTTGCATCAAAGTCTGCCTTGGTTGCTCCCATTTTGATAGCAACAGCAAATCCTTGAATCATTTCATCAACACCATAGCCAATTCCATGAAGTCCGACAACTTTTTCTTCTGAACCTGCTGTGATCAATTTGAAACGTGTTTCTTGACGGTTGTCAGTGCAAGCAGAGTACATAGACGTAAAGCTTGATTTGTAAACCTTGATTTGGTCTTGACCGTATTCTTTAATAGCTTGCTCTTCTGTCAAACCAACAGTTCCGATAGCAGGGTGTGAAAAGACGACAGTTGGAATAGTTGAGTAATCCATTTTTGCAGTAGTTTTTCCGTTAAAGAGACGTTCAGATAGGGTACGTCCAGCTTTGATAGCAACTGGAGTTAGTTCTTTTTCACCTGTTACATCACCTAGAGCGTAGATTCCTTCAATAACAGTATTTTGGTATTCATCTACTTGGATAAAGCCACGTTCGTTCAGAGTTACTCCAGCTTTTTCAAGTTGCAAGCCCTTAACGTTTGGACGGCGACCAGTAGCCCAGATAACTTGACTAGCTGTGTGACTAGTACCATCTTCGAAATGAATGGTAATGCCTTCAGCAGTTTTTTCTAACTTAACAGGGACTTTGTGAGTGTGAAGTGGTAAGTTTGTTCTTTCCATTTCCTTGACCAGACCTTCAACGATGTAAGAATCAAAACCACGTAAAGGACGATCACGGCGAACAAAGAGGTCTGTCTTGACACCAAAAGTGTGGAGTACGCCAGCCAATTCAACGGCAATATAACCAGCGCCTAGAATAGCAACTGACTCTGGCAATTCTTCCCAAGCAAATACATCATCAGAAGAGCCACCTAGTTCAGCACCAGGAACGTTTGGAATACTGGGATGGGCACCAGTAGCAATCACGATATGTTTAGCACGAATCAGTTCACCATTTACGCTGACAGTATGAGAATCTACAAATTCAGCATGGCCTTCAATCAAGTCTACTCCGTTGCGTTTAAAACTGCCATCATAAGAAGAACGAGCGCGATCAATATAGGCTTCACGATTGCGACGTAGGGTAGCAAAGTCAAAGTTAAGATCAGTAGTCTTAAAGCCGTAGTCTTCTCCAAATTGATGGAAAGTCTCAGCGATTTGCGCCCCGTACCACATGATTTTTTTAGGAACACAACCGACGTTGACACAGGTTCCACCTAATTTCTTTTCCTCAATAACGGCCGCTTTAGCTCCGTGTTCACCAGCACGGTTCATGGTAGCAATTCCTCCGCTACCACCACCGATAGCAATGATATCATATTCTCTCATTGAAAACTCCTTTATACTCTTTTAAATAGTAGAGTGTCATTTTTTGATAGTCATATTCTATCTTTTTTTTGATTTGATTGCAAAAATCTGCTACGTTCAAAAAAATTAAAGAAAAGGCTTGCAAAAAGGAAAAATAAAGTGTATTATATAACTAGTACAATGGTAGTAAAAAATAGATTCCGAACAATAATCAAATCCCGAAATGTCATTATTTCGTTCTGAACTGTTATTGTTTATATTTGCTAATTTTTATATAATATTGTTAAGGACTTTAAATCAAAAAGGAGTTTCATTATGAAGAAGAATCGTAAAGCTAAAAAGTGGCAATTGTATGCAGCAATCGGTGCTGCAAGTGTAGTTGTATTAGGTGCTGGGGGGATTTTGCTCTTTAGACAACCATCTCAGACCGCTGTAAAAGATGAGCCTACTCATCTTGTTGTTGCCAAGGAAGGAAGCGTGGCGTCCTCTGTTTTATTGTCAGGGACAGTAACAGCAAAAAATGAACAATATGTTTATTTTGATGCTAGTAAGGGAGATTTAGATGAAATCCTTGTTTCTGTGGGTGATAAGGTCAGCGAAGGACAGGCTTTAGTCAAGTACAGTAGTTCAGAAGCCCAGGCGGCCTATGATTCAGCTAGCCGAGCAGTAGCTAAGGCAGATCGTCATATCAATGAACTCAATCAAGCACGAAATGAAGCCGCTTCAGCTCCGGCTCCACAGTTACCAGCACCAGCAGGAGGCGAAGGAGCTGCAGGGCAAACTCCAGCTCCAGTCTCAGGAAATGCAGTTTCATCTATTGATGCACAACTAGGTGATGCCCGTGATGCTCGTGCAGATGCAGAAGCGCAATTAAGTAAGGCTCAAAGTCAGTTGGATGCCATGACGGTTCTCAGTACCCTGGAGGGAACTGTGGTTGAAGTCAACCACAATGTTTCTAAATCTCCAACAGGAGCTAGTCAAGTAGTCGTTCATGTCGTAAGTAATGAAAACTTGCAAGTTAAGGGTGAACTATCTGAATATAACCTTGCCAACCTCTCTGTAGGACAAGAAGTAACCTTTACTTCTAAAGTTTACCAAGATAAGAGCTGGACAGGTAAGATTAGCTATATCTCTGACTATCCTAAAACTAGTGGTGAAGCAGCAAGTGCAGCTACTGCCGCAACAGGTGGTAATTCTGGTTCTAAATATCCATATACCATCGATGTTACAAGTGAAATCGGTGATTTGAAACAAGGATTCTCAGTAAGTGTTGAGGTTAAGAATAAGAGTAAAGCCATTTTGGTTCCTCTAACAAGTGTTGTGACTGAAAATGATAAGAACTATGTCTGGGTGCTTGACGAGCAGAAAAAGGCCAAGAAAGTGGAAGTTGGTTTGGGTAATGCTGATGCAGACAACCAAGAAATCACTTCAGGTCTGACAAATGGAGTCAAGGTCATCAGTAACCCAACGTCTTCTCTAGAGGAAGGAAAAGAGGTGAAGGCTGATGAAGCAACTAATTAGTCTAAAAAATATCTGCAGAAGCTACCGTAATGGCGACCAAGAACTGCAGGTTCTCAAAAATATCAACCTAGAAGTGAATGAGGGTGAATTTGTTGCCATCATGGGACCCTCTGGGTCTGGTAAGTCCACTCTGATGAACACGATTGGTATGTTGGATACACCAAGCAGTGGAGAATATTATCTTGAAGGTCAAGAAGTAGCTGGACTAGGTGAAAAACAGTTAGCAAAGGTTCGTAACCAACAAATCGGTTTTGTCTTCCAGCAATTTTTTCTTCTATCAAAACTCAATGCTCTACAAAATGTAGAATTGCCCTTGATTTACGCAGGAGTTTCGGCTTCAAAACGTCGCAAGTTAGCTGAGGAATATTTAGATAAGGTTGAATTGACAGAACGTAGTCACCATTTGCCTTCGGAATTATCTGGTGGTCAAAAGCAACGTGTGGCTATTGCGCGTGCCTTGGTGAACAATCCTTCTATTATCCTAGCGGACGAACCGACAGGAGCCTTGGATACCAAAACAGGAAACCAAATCATGCAACTATTGGTTGAACTAAATAAAGAAGGAAAAACCATTATCATGGTAACGCATGAGCCTGAGATCGCTGCTTATGCCAAACGCCAGATTGTCATTCGAGATGGAGTTATTTCATCTGATAGTGCTCAGTTAGAAAAGGAGGAAAACTAAGATGCAGAATCTGAAATTTGCCTTTTCATCTATCATGGCCCATAAGATGCGCTCTTTTCTTACTATGATTGGGATTATCATTGGTGTTTCATCTGTTGTTGTGATTATGGCTCTGGGAGATTCCATGTCTCGTCAGGTCAATAAAAATATGACCAAGTCACAGAAGAATATCCATGTCTTTTTCTCGCCTATTAAAAGTAAAGACGGTTCTTTTACCCAAAAGCAATCAGCATTGACAGTTTCTGGGAAAGAAGAGGAAGTTCCTGTGGAACCACCAAAACCACAAGAAGCTTGGGTCAAGGAGGCTGCTAAAGTTAAAGGTGTAGATAGTTACTATGTAACCAACTCGACCAATACCACCCTGTCTTATAAAGACAAAAAAGTGGAGCGCGCTAGCTTGACAGGTGGAAATATTACTTACATGAAGGCGGTTGAAAATGAAATTGTTGCAGGCCGCAGTCTCATAGCTCAGGATTATAAAGATGTGGCCAGTGTCATTTTGCTAGACCAAGAACTTGCTAATAGCCTGTTTGGATCTGCTCAAGAAGCTGTTAACCAGGTTATAGATGTTGGTGGCTTTAGCTATCGTGTCATTGGTGTCTATACCAGCGATGAGGCCAAGACTGCCAAGACTTTTGGTATTGGTGGACTTCCAATTACGACTAATATTTCTCTTGCCAATAACTTCAATATGGATGAAATTTCTGATATTGTCTTCCGTGTCAATGATACTAGTTTGACACCGACGGTGGGACCAGAATTAGCTAGAAAATTGACCGAGATTGCTGGTCTTCAGCAAGGGGAGTATCAGGTAGCAGATGCGACTGCAGCCTTCCAAGAAGTACAACAACTTTTTGGATTTATAACTACGATTATTAGTGCCATCGCAGGAATTTCTCTCTTTGTTGGAGGGACTGGTGTTATGAACATCATGCTGGTTTCGGTGACGGAGCGAACGCGTGAGATTGGTCTCCGTAAGGCTTTGGGTGCAACGCGTGCCAATATTTTAATTCAGTTTTTGATTGAAGCCATGATTTTGACTTTGCTAGGCGGAGTTATTGGTCTAATCATTGCGACAGGCTTAACCGCTATAGCTGGCATACTCTTGCAAGGATTGATTGCAGGTATAGAAGTAGGAGTGTCAATCCCGGTTGCCCTATTTAGTCTTGCAGTTTCGGCTAGTGTTGGTATGATTTTTGGAGTCTTGCCAGCCAACAAGGCATCGAAACTTGATCCAATCGAAGCCCTTCGTTATGAATAAAATCAACAAGATGGACACTCGTCTATCTTGTTTTTATATAGATTTTCCTATCGAAAATCCTTAAAAATGTGATATAATGAAGTGTTAGAAAAACAGGTTTCATTTGCCTGGAAAGGAAAAATTATGTCTGAAAAGAATTTTTATATTACAACGCCAATTTACTATCCATCTGGTAAACTTCATATCGGTTCTGCCTACACAACCATCGCTTGTGATGTCCTAGCACGTTACAAACGCCTGATGGGCTACGATGTCTTTTATCTGACAGGCCTTGATGAGCATGGTCAGAAAATCCAGCAGAAAGCTGAAGAAGCTGGCATCACACCTCAAGCCTATGTTGACGGGATGGCAGTTGGAGTCAAAGAACTCTGGCAATTACTCGATATCTCATACGATAAATTTATCCGTACGACTGATGACTACCATGAAAAAGTTGTCGCACAGGTCTTTGAACGCTTGCTTGCTCAAGATGACATCTATTTGGGTGAATATTCTGGTTGGTACTCAGTTTCAGATGAGGAATTCTTTACAGAAAGCCAGCTTGCAGAAGTATTCCGTGATGAAGCTGGAAATGTAACTGGTGGTATCGCTCCATCAGGTCACGAGGTGGAATGGGTCTCTGAAGAATCATACTTCCTTCGCCTCAGCAAATACCAAGATCGTTTGGTAGACTTTTTCAAAGCTCATCCTGACTTTATCACTCCAGATGGTCGTCTGAATGAAATGCTTCGCAACTTCATCGAGCCAGGTTTGGAAGACTTGGCGGTTTCTCGTACAACCTTTACATGGGGAGTGCCAGTGCCATCTAATCCAAAACACGTTGTATACGTTTGGATTGATGCTCTTCTTAACTATGTGACAGCTCTTGGCTACGGTCAAGATGAGCACGGTAACTTTGATAAGTTCTGGAATGGAACAGTCTTCCACATGGTTGGAAAAGACATCCTTCGCTTCCACTCAATCTATTGGCCAATCCTTCTTATGATGTTAGATATCAAATTGCCAGATCGTTTGATTGCTCACGGTTGGTTCGTCATGAAAGACGGCAAAATGTCTAAGTCTAAAGGGAATGTTGTTTATCCTGAAATGTTGGTAGAGCGTTATGGACTAGATCCACTTCGTTACTACCTCATGCGTAGCCTTCCAGTTGGTTCAGACGGAACCTTCACTCCTGAAGACTATGTAGGCCGTATCAACTACGAATTAGCCAATGACCTTGGGAACCTCCTCAACCGTACTGTTTCCATGATTAATAAGTACTTTGATGGACAAATTCCTGCCTATGAAGAAGGTGTAACAGAGTTTGACCATGCTCTTGCTGACGTCGCAGAACAATCAATCGCTGATTACCATACACATATGGAAGCAGTTGACTACCCACGTGCCCTTGAAGCAGTCTGGACCCTTATCTCTCGTACCAATAAATACATTGATGAAACAGCTCCATGGGTATTGGCTAAGGATGAAGCTCATCGTGATCAATTAGCAAGTGTTATGAGCCACTTGCCAGCCAGCCTTCGTGTCGTCGCTCACTTGATTGAACCATTTATGATGGAAACCAGTCGTGCAGTCTTGAATCAACTTGGCTTGGAAGAAGTAGAGAGCCTTGAAAACTTGAGCTTGGCTGATTTTCCTGCAGGTGTGACTGTAGTTGCTAAGGGAACACCAATCTTCCCACGTCTGGATATGGAAGAAGAAATCGCCTATATCAAGGAACAAATGGAAGGTAACAAACCAGTAGTCGAAAAAGAGTGGAACCCAGACGAAGTTGAACTCAAACTAAACAAGGAAGAAATCAAGTTTGAAGACTTTGACAAGGTTGAAATCCGTGTCGCAGAAGTCAAAGAAGTGTCTAAAGTAGAAGGCTCTGATAAGTTGCTCCAATTCCGTCTAGATGCTGGTGATGGTGAAAATCGTCAAATTCTTTCAGGAATTGCCAAATACTATCCAAATGAACAAGAATTGGTCGGCAAGAAAGTTCAAATCGTTGCCAATCTCAAACCACGCAAGATGATGAAGAAATATGTCAGTCAAGGGATGATTCTCTCAGCTGAACATGATGGGAAATTAACCCTTCTCACAGTTGATCCAGCTGTACCAAACGGAAGTGTGATTGGGTAAAAATAAAACACTAAAGTCAGTTTGAAGACAAAGTCCTTAGACTACAAGTTTCTAAGGACTTTTCTATGTGTAGAGTTGTATATTAGTATAATAAATGTAAGAATGGTTGAGAAATGATGCCTAAGTCTCACAAAGAAAATCAAGACTACAAATATACTCAAGTTGTTTTTTACGAGCTAGTTGAACTCATTTCGTAAGACCATTTTCTTGGTCGCAGGTACTTATTCCTCGGATAAAAGGTGTCCTAGTTTATCCACTGTTACATATGTTGGTTAAAATTCCTCCCATCTAATGTTTCTACGGTTTCAGTTTCATGCTCCAAACCATCAAGGACATTGAGGTCAATACCGCCTATCGTTGGTTTAAGGGGGGATTGAAACGATAAAATTCCTCATTTTACAACTTATGGTAAGAATTACAGACATCGTTTTCAATATAAGGAAATAATAGAGCAAATTTTTAATCAGGTCCTATCTATTGTATAGAAGAATGGTTTGATTGACCCGATAGAGTGACTTCTAATGTAGAAGTATAATAGATTTTTTGGTATAATAAAAGTTATGGAAATCGAAAAAACCAACCGTATGAATGCGCTCTTTGAATTTTATGCGGCGCTTTTGACAGATAAGCAAATGAATTATATCGAGCTCTACTACGCTGACGATTATAGCCTTGCTGAAATTGCCGAGGAATTTGGTGTCAGTCGTCAGGCTGTTTATGATAATATCAAGCGGACAGAAAAGATTCTGGAAGATTATGAGATGAAATTGCACATGTACTCGGACTACATTGTCCGCAGTCAGATTTTTGACCAGATTTTGGAGCGCTATCCCAAGGATGGCTTTCTGAAGGAGCAGATAGAAATTTTAACAAGCATTGATAATAGAGAATAAGAGGAAGAAAAATGGCATTTGAAAGTTTAACAGAACGTTTGCAGAACGTCTTTAAAAATCTACGTAAAAAAGGAAAAATCTCTGAAGCTGATGTCCAAGAGGCAACCAAAGAAATTCGCTTGGCCTTGCTTGAGGCCGATGTTGCCTTGCCTGTTGTAAAGGACTTTATCAAAAAAGTTCGTGAGCGTGCAGTCGGCCACGAGGTCATTGATACCCTTAATCCTGCGCAACAGATTATTAAAATCGTTGATGAGGAACTGACAGCCGTTTTAGGTTCTGATACGGCAGAAATTATCAAGTCACCTAAGATTCCTACAATCATCATGATGATTGGTTTACAGGGGGCTGGTAAAACAACTTTTGCTGGTAAATTGGCCAACAAACTCAAGAAAGAAGAAAATGCTCGTCCTTTGATGATTGCGGCGGATATTTATCGTCCTGCGGCTATTGACCAGTTGAAAACTCTTGGACAACAGATTGATGTGCCGGTTTTCGCTCTTGGGACAGAGGTTCCAGCTGTGGAGATTGTTCGTCAAGGTTTGGAACAAGCCCAAGCCAATCATAATGACTATGTCTTGATTGATACGGCAGGTCGTTTGCAGATTGATGAGCTTTTGATGAATGAGCTTCGTGACGTAAAAGCATTGGCTCAACCAAACGAAATTCTCCTCGTGGTTGATGCCATGATTGGTCAAGAAGCGGCCAATGTTGCGCGTGAGTTTAATGCTCAGTTGGAAGTCACTGGGGTCATCCTTACCAAGATTGATGGGGATACTCGTGGTGGTGCGGCTCTATCGGTTCGTCACATCACTGGAAAACCAATCAAGTTCACTGGTACAGGTGAAAAAATTACAGATATCGAAACCTTCCACCCAGACCGTATGTCTAGCCGTATCCTTGGTATGGGGGATATGCTCACTTTGATTGAGAAAGCTTCTCAAGAATACGATGAGCAAAAAGCCCTTGAAATGGCTGAGA
Organism: Streptococcus mitis; assembly: GCF_002096815.1. GTDB lineage: Bacteria > Bacillota > Bacilli > Lactobacillales > Streptococcaceae > Streptococcus > Streptococcus mitis_AD. The sequence goes on along the minus strand of NZ_NCVJ01000019.1, from coordinate 66,096 downwards.
AGATGCGTGAAAACACCTTTGATTTCAATGATTTCATTGATCAGTTGGATCAGGTGCAAAACATGGGGCCAATGGAAGACTTGCTCAAGCTGATTCCAGGTATGGCTAACAATCCAGCCCTTCAAAACATGAAGGTGGATGAACGCCAGATTGCTCGCAAACGTGCCATTGTGTCTTCCATGACACCTGAAGAACGTGAAAATCCAGATTTGTTAAATCCAAGCCGTCGCCGTCGTATCGCTGCTGGTTCTGGAAATACCTTTGTCGAAGTCAATAAATTCATCAAGGACTTTAACCAGGCTAAACAACTCATGCAGGGTGTTATGTCTGGTGATATGAACAAGATGATGAAGCAGATGGGAATCAATCCAAACAACCTTCCTAAAAATATGCCAAATATGGGAGGAATGGATATGTCTGCCCTTGAAGGAATGATGGGACAAGGTGGGATGCCTGACTTGTCAGCTCTCGGAGGAGCAGGAATGCCAGATATGAGCCAGATGTTTGGTGGCGGACTAAAAGGTAAAATCGGTGAATTTGCTATGAAACAGTCAATGAAACGCATGGCGAATAAAATGAAAAAAGCTAAGAAGAAACGCAAATAAAAAAGGAAAGCAGAAGTGCTTTCCTTTTTGATATAACATATGTGCTTTCTATGATTAGGCAATTTTCTTAATCGAAAAATTGACTAAATAGAAAGAGAGATTTCAAATCCTTGCGTCCATTCGGATTTTACTGTGATTTCGATTTTTAAAGCATCTGCTAATTGTTTGACTAGATAGAGCCCCATACCTGTTGATTTTTTCCTTGTATCACCTGAATCACCTGTAAAGCCTTTTTCAAAGATATGAGGGAGGTCACAAGCTTTAACTCCGCAACCATTATCCCTAATAATCAGACTTGTGCGCCCCTTATCTTTTGACATAGAAATACTGAGTTCGGGCTTGTCAGAGCTATATTTAAGGGCGTTGGCGAGGATTTGAGAGAGGATAAATTCAAAACTGCGTTGATCGGTGTAGCAGATTCCTTGTATGTTCTCTAGCTGAATCGTAAATTTCTTTTCTTTGAGCAAGGGATCAAAGTTTTCCAAAAGATCTTGGATACACTCTTGGAGGTCAAGGTCTTCAAATAGAAAATCATTTTTTTCACTTTTCACCCTGTAATAGAATAGTATCTGTGATACATTTCCTTGGATTTGATTTTTCACATAGTCCAACTTAAAAGTTGTATCCTTTGGCAACTGGTCACTTTGATTGTCCAAAAGGAGGGAAAGAAGCGATAGAGGGAGTTTGATTTCATGAGCCCATTTTTCAACATAGTCCTCGTATTCGGCTAGTAATGAGTTGAGCTTTCCTATTTCCGCTTGCCTTTGGTAAAGCGCATTTGCGATTTCTTCGATGCTTTCTTTCTCTGAGGCACTTGATAAACGCAATAATTCCAGCTCAGTATCGACCTTGGGATTGGCTATGAAGGCTTTATAGGCAGCGGATTTTTTTCTTTCTTTTCTTATCAGTAGGAATGATAGGATGAAAAAGAGCAGGACAGTAGCTAAAAGATAGAGAATGATGAGGGCTTGAAACTTTCTCACGTCTGAAAGCCAAAGCAGGACAGCTGTGAATAGATCAAATGCTAAGAGAACAAGTAACCAAGGCAGATAGGTAGCCAAATATTTAGGATTCTGTTTCATATTCCCTTTCCTCTTCCAATTTGTAACCGATACCTCTGACGGACTTGACTTGAAGTGCAATACCAGCCTGTTTCATCACCTTTTTGAGTCTTGCAATATTTACTTGAAGGGCATTTTCATCGATGAACTCAGTTGTATTCCACAGTTTCATGCTTAGTTCTTCTTTTGTGACGACAGAATCAGTTGCCACTAATAAAGTTTCTAACAATTTCCCTTGATTTTGGGGGAGTAAAATCGAGTGTCCATTGATATAAAGGGTATAGGTCTGTCTATCAAGCAGAAAATTATCTTTTTCAAGTAGATTTTGTCTGCCTTCATAGCGTTTCAAGATATTTTCTATACGTGCCAAAAATCTTTCTTTCTTGAAAGGCTTTGTTAGATACTCATCTGCCCCTAATTTCAGGGCGTAGATTTCATCTTTTAATTGTTCACGGGAAGTGAGAACCAATATAGGGACAGAGCGTTTTGACTTGAGATTTTTACAAATTTGAAAACCTGTTTCTCCTGGCAAATTCAAATCCAGTATGATTAGATCTGTATCGTATTGCAGCACTTGCTGGCTTGTATCTTTGAAGTCAGTCAACTTATCAACTTGATAACCCGCTTTCTCTAACAAGATGACAATTTCATCTCGAATCAAGGCTTCATCTTCAATAACCAGAATATGCTTCATATCGGTTCCTCCTTTTCCTATTTTATTCTACCTTATTCATCTCTTTTGGGTTCCATTAATGACAATAAGTACTTGTTGCTATTTTTCTTTACAATTCTGATATAGATGACTTCAAAGCCAGCTAATAGCAGTACGATCAGCATGGCTGTGATAAATCTCTGCCCCATAACCATTCTTGCGCTAGTGGGCACTATTCCTGTGAGGAGGGAGCTCACTCCGAAGCTACTACTGATAAGTGCAAGGGCTATTGGTAGACCGAAATACCAGTTGACTTGCTTTTCTGACGATTTACAAAGAGTTTCGTAGTTGGCACCAAGATGGATTAAGGTCTGGTATCGTCTATAGGATTGTCTTTGTCCCATCAAAAACTGAACGCCGATAATTGTATTTGCGACAACAAGGAAGATGATAGACAGATAGATGGTGACATAGCTGGCAGAGATAATGTAAAACAATTGTCTTCCCATATTTTGTATATAGCTTTCATAGCCAAGAGAGGTTTGATTTAGCTTTTCATTGGTATCTGAGATAGCTCTCATCAAGCCTTTTTCCTTGACTAGCTCAGGAGCCAAGATACCGCTAACATAGTTCGAATAGCGACCGTCTGTATAGCTCATAAAAATCTCATCTGGAACTATGAGAGCGACAGAGAGGGTTATCTCATGATCCGTTACGATTGGCAAAGACTCCACCTCGCCAATCAATTTTACATCATTTCCCATGACTTTGATTTGAGGCTTTGTCTTTAGGACAGAGTTGACGAGACTTTCATCTGGCAGAAAATCTTTCCCCATATACAAATATGCTTCCTTATTAGTTAGTTCTAGAGGAGGAAGATTGGCAGCCTTTTTAAGTTCATTGTATTCGGAAACTGGTATGAGGTGGGAATTAGTAGACTGTTTAAATTTATGGAGCAAAATTTCCTTGTTCTTGTTGTCTTTTTGATTTTTCAACTCCTTGATGACCTCTTCAAAGGACACGGATTCGTGTTCTTTAGTTTGGCCTACTTTAATTTGCAGAATCTTTGAAAACTGTGATACTAGTCCGGCAGCTTCAAGCTCTTTTTTAACTGCATTTACATCAAGATTTTCATCTGTTTCCTGCTTGCTATCTCTAAATGTATAATCCAATACGTGGGTTTGATTGCCTGGATTGCCGCTTGTAATGGCCACACCTGCTCCAAAGAGGCACAAGGCAGAGAAAATTAAGAGGGAGCAGACAGCCAGTATAGTTGAGCGTTGGATAACTAATTCCTGAATCTGTCTAAAATTATAGGCATGAAGTTTTCGATTGTTTCCAAGCTTGACCAAAAAGTCTATAAATAAACGCATACCAAAGAAGAGTAGGATAGTTCCCAGAGTTCCTAAGAGAACGGTGATGCCCATTGTTATGACATTTTCCCAAGCTCGTCCACTCATACCCATGTAATAGGCTGTTCCTAGAAGCAAAATTCCGAGGACAGAAGCAAGAAGGTACACCCCCTTGGGGAGTAGTTTCTTCATCCCAGAAGGAGAATAGGCGAGCAGGTTTCCGATTTCCATATTGGCAGTCTTTGCACTTAAAAGGACAAAAACAGCTAATTTTACGGCTAGGAAGCCGATGACTGTATAGAGTAGAGCTGTGGTAGATAGAGAAAATTGATGTTCAATAATCCCTAGTCCCACAATTTTAGCGGTTATTAGGCTAATCAATTCTGAAATTAAGATGGAAATAGGAAGGCCTATTCCAAGGGCAAGGACACTGTTTCTCAAATCCTCGAGCAGAAGTAGCAAGAACAGTTTGCTTCTTTGCATTCCCAGTGTGAGATAGACACCAAATTCATGTTTTCTCCTTTCCATCTGCATACTGCTTGAGAAGTAGACTAGAAAAAAGAGAATAAAGAGCGTTGCTACATAAAGAATGGGAATCATGCTAAAGAGTTTATTTACAGCGTCACTTTCTATTTGTTTTAGAAAGTGCATCACATCTTGATGAGTCAAAGAAAGGATGATGTAAAAGGAGATAATAGACAGAACCATAGAACTGAAATACAAGCCATTATTCTTTCGATCTCTCTTGCTATTTCTTGAGACTAATTTAGAAAACATTACCATCACCTCCAGCTAGTGCTGCCATGACCTTTAGTATTCTGTGGTAGAAGTCTTCTTGACTTTCTCTTGGATAATCGCGACGGATTTCATGGAATAGTTTTCCATCTTGGATAAACAAGATGCGGTTGCAAAAGCTGGCTGCGACGGAATCGTGGGTCACCATGAGAATGGTGGTTTCTTCCACTTGATTCATTTCGGATAATTTTTGCATCAAAATGGTCGCATTTTTTGAATCCAAAGCCCCTGTGGGCTCGTCTGCAAATACAATCTTAGGGTCTAAAATTAAGGCGCGCGCAGCAGCTACCCTTTGCCGTTGACCACCTGATAATTGAGAAGGGAACTTATCCAGAAGTTCAGAAATATCCAGATATTGGGAAAGTAATTCTAATCGAACCTTGCTTTCGTTGGCATCGACCTTGTGCAAAGACAAGGGAAGTAAAATATTTTCTTTGGCTGTAAGATTGTCCAAGAGCTCAAAATTCTGGAAGAGATAGCCAATTTCCTTGCCTCTATAATCTGCTAATTGGCTCCCTTTTAGCTGACCTAAATCCTTTTCTTGCATTTGAATGGAACCGTCAGTTGGCTTGATGATTGTGGCGAGACAGTTAAGAAGGGTTGTTTTCCCAGAACCGCTACTCCCCATAATTCCTAAGAACTCGCCTTTGACAACTTGAAAAGATATGCTATCCAAGGCTTTGGTAATATTGGGCTCTTTCCCATAATGCTTTTTTAATGATTCTACTCGTAAAATTGTGTCCATGTGAAACACCTCCATTTTTTGTTACTTTCATTATAATATGAATCAGAGTAGAATAACACTTACGGATGATGTAAGAAATCTTTATCGCTGACTTTTATAATCAGGTTATTGGAACTATACTTACTATATTATAGCATGCTTTCAGGGATTTAAAAAGAGGAGTAGAGGTTGAGAAATTTTCCTAATATTGAAATCATAAAAAATAATACCACTGAAGTTCATGCTCCAGCGGTATTATCTTACAGGAAAATCTATTTCCGTTCTTATTTTCTATTGTTACTTCATTTAAATCTGACAAAGAATAATTGTAGCAAGCTAGTTTTAAAGAATTCTCTTCAGCCTACACTATTTTTTATCCAAAGATAAATCTCACTATACGATTACTAGCTTTCTCTGTTGCCTTATTAATATCATCTTTTTTCCAATATGGCTTTACATCATTGCCATAAGTTTTTACAAGAGCAGTCGCTAAGGGATAAATGCTATTAACATAGCCTAATTTACTCTTTTGTGTTGTAGATACCTTTGTTCAAAACCATTCATTTCCAATTGTTTATAACCAATAAAACAGTAAGAGAATTTGATTTTATTGTTTTTTTGATTTATAATCATAATAGGTTAGATTTGTATAGTATTAAATTTTCGGAGGATACATTGATGCCAAGAGAAGGAGTGACTATTTACGATTTATTAATTTCGTGTCCCGGGGATGTTACTGGCTATCTTCAATTAATTAAGGAAGCTGTTGATAATTTTAATAAACTATATGGTAGTTTGAATAATATACAAGTATCAATCAAGCATTGGTCAACGGATAGTTTTCCTGAATCAGGTGATAAACCACAGGAATTATTGAATAAGCAAATTGTTAGGGAATGTGATGCAGCTGTTGCTATATTTTGGACAAGATTTGGTACAGCAACAGATAATTATGGATCAGGAACGGAAGAAGAAATTGAGGAGATGCTATCAGCTGATAAACAAGTTTTTATGTACTTTTTAGAAGCTCCGATAATTCCGTCTAATATAGACATTAAGCAATATGAAAAAGTGCAAGAATTTAAAGAAAGATATAAAGATAGAGGGATGTTTTTTATAGTTAATGACGAGAGTGATTTTCAAAGGCTTTTTACAAATCATCTATCACTTTATTTTTTAAAATTAATTTCAGAAAAAGAAACTTATCAAAACGAAAATATAAAACCGTTTGTGACAATAAGGGATAAAAATACATTATCTGACGAAAATGTTTTACCTAAACAATTTAGTTTACTGGAGTCAAAATTTATCAATGAAAAACAAAGTAGGATTAATGAATATATAGATGAACTAAACAGTACCGTAATTTCTGAAGAATCAGGTATATTAGAAGATAAAACCAAAAAGTTGATCATGCCTTCAAAAGAAGATGCGAATGTTGATTTTCTTTATAAAATGGCTGATTCTGTGGTTATTAGTGATGAATTCAAAGATACTATAAATGATTTCGCTAAAGAAAACCAAATCAAACTACATGAAAATTTTTGGCACTTAGGAAATTTAAGGAAAGATAAATTTCAGGTGTAAATTCCTTTTGGTAACAGTAGACCTTCGTATATAGGGTCTGACAAGGAAAAGAAACGCTTTTCTAAATTAAACAAATTATATTAGGAAATAGTATCTTACAAAGAGTACATTGAATATTTCACATACATAGATAACATTAAATTTGTCGAATTAATCGTTTCTAACTTAGGTAAAACATATGATGAAGATATCGATATAAAACTGATGGTACCAAAAGGTTGTCTGCTAAAACATAATAACTTGCTTTATCCAGGAGAGAACATAATTGAGGAGATACAGGGAATTGAATTAGATGAATTTCTATTTAAAATTAAAGAAAGTGACTCAGTTGATGCTTACGCTTATTTTCAAATAATCCCATCAAATATAGAAAGAATTAATATTAATCCACTTATCGCATATACTACGAGACCTGGTTATGAAGATCAAAAATACAACTATAAAAACTCTTTAGAACACATATTTATATATAAAAATTTTACAAATTCAGAATTTGATATTTTAAGATTTGGCATTGAGTATTTGAAACATAACTCCTCAATGGCATTTCCATCGATACTAATGTTTGAGAATGTTCCTCAAACGATTGAATATGAGATTACTTCAAAATATATACCGGATGTAGTGAAGGGTAAGATACATTTAAAAATTGATTAATAGGTGTTTAATTGGTTAATAGAGTTCAGGAAGTATTCAGAAAATTTAGGTAGTGAGGAAATAATAAATAAAGAAATAGACTTGATTAGTGAGTTTGAATATAATAATGATTTTTACCGTGTTTATGAATTGCGCGAGGATAATGGAGATTATTCTAGAATTGTTAGAGAGTCTAAGAAAGGTATGTATATAGAAATTACCAAAAAGGTTAAAAAGATATTAGGTTTAAATACTGAAAAATAGTTTTTGTTGTTAAAATATTGTTAATGCAAAATAAAAAGCTTTAGAAATCAATATTTCTAAGGCTTTTTAAACTTATTAACTCTATTCCCACTCAACTGTTGCAGGTGGTTTACTTGTAATATCGTAGACGATGCGGTTAACGTGGTCCACTTCGTTTACGATACGTACAGAAATCTTTTGAAGTACTTCCCAAGGAATTTTTGCAAAATCAGCAGTCATACCATCGATAGAGGTGATTGCACGGATTGCAATCGTGTAGTCATATGTACGACCGTCACCCATAACACCGACTGAACGAACGCCTGTGTTAACTGTGAAGTATTGCCAGATATCGCGGTCAAGGCCAGCTTTGGCAATTTCCTCACGAAGAATAGCGTCTGATTCGCGAACTGTTTCAAGTTTTTCTTCAGTAATTTCTCCCATGACACGGATAGCAAGTCCTGGTCCTGGGAATGGTTGGCGCCATACGATGTGGTCTGGCATACCAAGCTCTGTACCTAGGGCACGAACTTCGTCCTTATAAAGAGTGTTGAGTGGTTCGATCAATTCAAACTGCATGTCTTCTGGAAGACCACCCACGTTGTGGTGTGACTTGATAGTTTGAGCTGTATCTGTACCAGACTCGATAACGTCTGTGTATAAGGTACCTTGAGCAAGGAATTTCACATCTTTGAGCTTGCTTGCTTCGTCATCGAATACATAGACAAACTCATTACCGATAATTTTACGTTTTTGTTCTGGGTCAGAAACGCCAGCAAGTTTATCAAGGAAACGTTTTGCAGCGTCTGCTTTGACGATATTCAAACCAAACTTACCACCAAGCATGTCCATAACTTGGTCCGCTTCTCCTTTACGAAGAAGACCGTGGTCTACGAAAATACAGATCAATTGATCGCCAATAGCCTTTTGGAGAAGAACTCCAACGACAGATGAGTCAACACCACCTGATAGACCAAGAAGGACACGTTTATCACCGACAGTTTCACGAATTTTTTGGATCTGCATATCAATGAAGTTATCCATTGACCAGTCGCCTTTAGCCTTACAAATGTTAAGGGCAAAGTTACGAAGGATATCATTTCCGTACACAGAATGACGAACTTCTGGGTGGAATTGGATACCGTAAATGTTTTTATCTGGGTTTTCGATGGCTGCGTATGGGCAGTCAGCTGATGTACCTGTACGAACAAAGTCAGAAGGAATCTCAGTAACCGCATCACCATGGCTCATCAAAACAGTCTGCTCGTCTGGTGTTGATTCAAAAAGAGCTGATGGTGTGTGAGTAAGAGTTGATTGACCGTATTCACGATTTCCAGCATCACCTGCAGGAACAACTTTTCCTCCAAGTTTATGGGTCAATAACTGCATACCATAACAAATTCCCAAAATAGGAATTCCAAGTTCGAAAATTTCTGGGTCAATATCAAATGAACCATCTTCATATACAGAGTTTGGACCACCTGAAAGGATAATTCCTACAGGGTTGATTTCACGAACTTCAGCAGCTGAAATTTTATGACTTTTTAGTTCTGAAAACACACCAATCTCACGGATACGGCGTGAAATCAGCTGGTTGTATTGGCTACCATAGTCCAATACGATGATTTTTTCTACATCTTGCAAATCAGTTGAAATGTTGCTCATCTTTTTCCTTTCTCAAAAGAAATATCTTTTTTCAATATTCTATCACAAATAAGGGCGAATTACCAACTAAACAAGGCGAAGTTTGACTTTTTCTAGTTTATTGGGGTACAATAGAGAAAAGATAGAAATGAAGTGAAAAATATGCTACCTGCTTATATGAAAATCCATGATCAGATTAAAAAGGATATTGACGATCACCGTTGGGCTATTGGGGAGAGGCTTCCTAGTGAACGAGATTTAGCAGAGCAGTTTGAGGTCAGTCGCATGACCCTCCGCCAAGCTGTATCTCTATTAGTTGAAGAAGGTGTCTTAGAGCGCCGCGTAGGAAGTGGCACCTTTGTTTCTAGTACTCGGGTACAAGAAAAGATGCGAGGGACAACCAGTTTTACTGAAATTGTTAAGTCTCAAGGTAAAGTACCCTCTAGCCAGCTCATTTCCTACAGAAAAACCATTCCCAATGAGCAGGAAGTTGCCAAGCTAGGAATTTCTCCAACGGAGAATATTATCCGAATGGAACGGGTCCGCTATGCCGACCAAGTTCCTCTAGTTTATGAAGTTGCTTCTATTCCTGAAAAATTCATTAAGGACTTTAAAAAAGAAGAAATCACTAGTCATTTCTTCCAGACCTTGCAAAAACATGGCTACCGTATTGGCAAATCACAGCAGACCGTCTATGCTCGCCTAGCTAAAGAAAAGATTGCTCACTATTTGGAAGTTGAAAGAGGACATGCTATTCTTGGTTTGACTCAGATTTCCTACCTAGAAGATGGTACTGCATTTGAATACGTAAAAAGTCAGTATGTAGGCGAACGTTTTGAATTTTATCTTGAGAACAACTAGTCTAGAAAGGCTAGTTTTTTTCTTTCTTAAAAGATTAGAATTGTCAAAACAATCTATCTAGGCTTGATTTTATGCCTTATTTACTATAAAATGAGAAGGAAATACGTCAAACTTTTATATTGCAAATAGGAGAAATCATGACAAAAACATTAAAACGTCCTGAGGTTTTATCACCTGCAGGGACTTTAGAGAAGCTAAAGGTAGCTGTTCAGTATGGAGCAGATGCTGTCTTTATCGGTGGTCAGGCCTATGGTCTTCGTAGCCGTGCAGGAAACTTTACTTTCGAACAGATGGAAGAAGGTGTCCAGTTTGCGGCCAAGTATGGTGCCAAGGTTTATGTGGCTGCCAACATGGTTATGCACGAAGGAAATGAGGCTGGTGCTGGTGAGTGGTTCCGTAAACTGCGTGATATCGGGATTGCAGCAGTTATCGTATCTGACCCAGCCTTGATTATGATTGCAGCAACAGAAGCACCAGGTCTTGAAATCCACCTCTCTACCCAAGCAAGTGCCACTAACTATGAAACTCTTGAGTTCTGGAAAGAACTAGGCTTAACTCGTGTCGTTTTGGCGCGTGAGGTTTCAATGGAAGAATTGGCAGAAATTCGCAAACGTACAGACGTTGAGATTGAAGCCTTTGTTCATGGAGCTATGTGTATTTCCTACTCAGGTCGCTGTACGCTTTCAAATCACATGAGTATGCGTGATGCTAACCGTGGTGGTTGCTCTCAGTCTTGCCGTTGGAAGTATGATCTTTACGATATGCCATTTGGCCAAGAACGCAAGAGCCTTAAAGGTGAGATTCCTGAAGAATTTTCTATGTCAGCTGTTGACATGTCCATGATTGACCATATCCCAGATATGATTGAAAATGGTGTGGACAGTCTAAAAATCGAAGGACGTATGAAGTCTATTCACTATGTTTCAACAGTAACTAACTGTTATAAGGCTGCTGTTGATGCTTATCTAGAGAGTCCAGAGAAGTTTGAAGCTATCAAGCAAGACTTGATTGATGAGATGTGGAAGGTTGCCCAACGTGAATTAGCAACAGGTTTCTACTACGGTACACCATCTGAAAATGAGCAGTTGTTTGGTGCTCGTCGTAAAATTCCTGAGTATAAGTTTGTCGCTGAAGTGGTTTCTTATGATGATGCGACACAAACAGCAACTATTCGTCAACGGAACGTTATTAACGAAGGCGACCAAGTTGAGTTTTATGGCCCAGGTTTCCGTCATTTTGAAACGTATATCGAAGATTTACATGATGCCAAAGGCAATAAAATCGACCGTGCTCCTAATCCAATGGAACTCTTGACTATCAAGGTTCCACAACCTGTTCAAGCTGGAGACATGGTTCGAGCTCTCAAAGAAGGTCTCATCAATCTTTATAAGGAAGATGGAACCAGCGTCACAGTGCGTGCTTAATAAAAATGTAGGATACGAAAGCTTTCTAGTTGCTTTCCCTTTAATTCTTCTTACTAAAAGAGCATTAGGTTAGAGAAAATATATTAATTTCCATCCGAGATTTCATCTCGGATTTTTTCATTATTTTTCAGAAAGACTCAGATAATGGACGCATTTATTACAAGTTTTTTCCAAAATTTTCTATATAATAGACTTAAAAATAGTAAAATTGTAAATAATTTTCATTAAACGCTTTCAACGTAAGTAAAAAGTTGACAAATCCAATTTTTAGGACTAAACTAAGTAAGTAAATTTTAATTAAAAGGAGAATTCGTCATGAATTTAACATTTTTCGGTCTATGTCTTGCCTGTATGGGTGTATCTCTTGGTGAAGGTTTGTTGATGAACGGTTTGTTGAAATCAGTTGCTCGCCAACCAGATATCATCTCAGAACTACGTAGTTTGATGATCCTAGGGGTTGCCTTTATTGAAGGTACTTTCTTCGTTACTCTTGTCTTTTCATTTATCATCAAATAAAAGAAGTATAAATTGAAAAAGGGAGGATTTTAGATGGAAGAAAGTATTAATCCAACCATCAATATTGGTCCTGTTACCTTTAATTTAACCATAGTAGTTTTGACTTTGTTGACTGTAGCACTTATTTTTGGCTTTATTTATTGGGCAACTCGAAATATGACTTTGAGACCCACAGGAAAACAAAATGTATTAGAGTATTTATTTGATTTTGTTGTTGGATTTACAAAATCAAACCTTGGTCCAATGATAAAGGATTATTCTCTCTTTTATTTCTGTTTATTCCTATTTATGGCCATTGCAAATAATATTGGCTTAATGGCTAGAATTCAGACTACAGATGGTGTAAATCTTTGGACCTCACCAACAGCAAATTTGTCATTTGACTTGGTCTTGTCTTTTACAATTATCTTAATGACCCACGTAGAAGGAATTCGTCGTCGTGGAATCAAAAAGTATTTAAAAGCATTTGTAACACCAGGTTTTATGACACCAATGAATCTCTTAGAAGAAGTTACCAATCTCCTTTCACTTGCATTGCGGGTATTTGGTAATATCTTTGCAGGGGAAGTGATGGCAAGTATGTTAGTCCTACTTTCTCATCAGGCCTTCTATTGGTATCCTATTGCTTTTGGAACAAATCTAATCTGGACTGCATTTTCTGTTTTTATTTCTTGTGTACAAGCATATGTATTTACATTGTTATCTTCAATGTACCTAGGAAATAAAATTAATGATGAAGAATAGAAAGGAGTAGTTTATGAATGTAACAGTAGGTGAATTACTTGGTGATTTTATACTAATCGCTGGTTCCTTTATTCTCTTGCTAGTCTTGGTTAAGAAATATGCTTGGTCAAATTTGACTAGTATTTTCGAACAAAGAGCAGAAAAAATTGCAGCAGATATTGACGGAGCTGAACAAGCACGTCAAAAAGCAGAAGTATTGGCTCAAAAACGCGAAGATGAATTGGCTGGTAGCCGTAAAGAAGCTAAGACAATCATTGAGAATGCGAAAGAAACAGCTGAGAAAAGCAAAGCTAGTATTTTAGCAGATGCTAAGCTAGAAGCAGGACGCTTGAAAGAAAAAGCGAACCAAGAAATTGCTCAAAATAAAGCTGAAGCTTTACAAAGCGTTAAGGGTGAGGTAGCAGATTTGACAATCAGCCTGGCTGGTAAAATCATCTCACAAAACCTTGACGGTCATGCCCATAAAGAACTCATTGATCAGTATATCGATCAGTTAGGAGAAGCTTAATGGACAAGAAAACAGTAAAGGTAATTGAAAAATACAGCATGCCTTTTGTCCAATTGGTTTTAGAAAAAGGAGAAGAAGACCGTATCTTTTCAGACTTAGCTCAAATCAAGCAAGTTGCTGAAGAAACAGGTTTACCTTCTTTTTTAAAAAAAGTGGCAGTAGACGAGTCTGATAAGGAAAAAACAATTGCTTTCTTCCAAGACTCTGTGTCACCTTTATTGCAAAACTTTATCCAGGTTCTTATCTACAATCACAGAGCAAATCTTTTTTATGATATTCTTGTAGATTGCTTGAACCGACTTGAAAAAGAAACAAATCGATTTGAAGTGACGATTACGTCAGCTCATCCTTTAACTGATGAACAGAAGAGTCGCTTGCTCCCTTTGATTGAGAAAAAAATGTCTCTTAAAGTAAGGAGTGTAAAAGAACAAATCGATGAAAGTCTTATTGGTGGTTTTGTCATTTTTGCCAATCACAAGACAATTGATGTGAGTATTAAACAACAACTTAAAGTTGTTAAAGAAAATTTGAAATAGAAAGTGGTGTTCTTTTGGCAATTAACGCACAAGAAATCAGCGCTTTAATTAAGCAACAAATTGAAAATTTCAAACCCAATTTTGATGTGACTGAAACAGGTGTTGTAACCTATATCGGGGACGGTATCGCGCGTGCTCACGGACTTGAAAATGCCATGAGTGGAGAGTTGTTGATTTTTGAAAACGGCTCTTATGGTATGGCTCAAAACTTGGAGTCAACAGATGTTGGTATTATCATCCTAGGTGACTTTACAGATATCCGTGAAGGCGATACAATCCGCCGTACAGGGAAAATCATGGAAGTCCCTGTAGGTGAAAGTCTGATTGGTCGTGTTGTGGATCCGCTTGGTCGTCCAGTTGACGGTCTTGGAGAAATCCACACTGATAAAACTCGTCCAGTTGAAGCGCCAGCTCCTGGTGTTATGCAACGTAAGTCTGTATCAGAACCATTGCAAACTGGTTTGAAAGCTATTGACGCCCTTGTTCCGATTGGTCGTGGTCAACGTGAGTTGATTATCGGTGACCGTCAGACAGGGAAAACAACCATTGCGATTGATACAATCTTGAACCAAAAGGGTCAAGATATGATCTGTATTTATGTCGCTATTGGACAAAAAGAATCAACAGTTCGTACGCAAGTAGAAACACTTCGTCAGTACGGTGCCTTGGATTACACAATCGTTGTGACAGCCTCTGCTTCACAACCATCTCCATTGCTCTTCTTAGCTCCTTATGCTGGGGTTGCCATGGCAGAAGAATTTATGTACCAAGGGAAACATGTTTTGATTGTTTATGATGATTTATCAAAACAAGCGGTAGCTTATCGTGAACTGTCTCTCTTGCTTCGTCGTCCTCCAGGTCGTGAGGCCTTCCCAGGGGATGTTTTCTACCTTCACAGCCGTTTGCTTGAGCGCTCAGCTAAAGTTTCTGATGAACTTGGTGGTGGATCTATTACAGCCCTACCGTTTATCGAGACACAAGCAGGAGATATCTCAGCCTATATCGCAACCAACGTGATTTCTATCACTGACGGACAAATCTTCCTTGGCGATGGTCTCTTCAATGCAGGTATTCGTCCAGCCATCGATGCGGGTTCATCTGTATCACGTGTAGGTGGTTCTGCACAAATCAAAGCCATGAAAAAGGTTGCTGGTACACTTCGTATCGACCTTGCTTCATACCGTGAGTTGGAAGCCTTCACTAAGTTTGGTTCTGACTTGGATGCGGCAACACAGGCTAAGTTGAACCGTGGACGTCGTACAGTTGAGGTCTTGAAACAACCTGTTCATAAACCATTACCTGTTGAGAAACAAGTAACCATTCTCTATGCTTTGACACATGGTTTCTTGGATACTGTTCCAGTAGATGATATTGTTCGTTTCGAGGAAGAGTTCCATGCTTTCTTTGATGCTCAACATCCAGAGATTTTAGAAACCATTCGTGATACAAAAGACTTGCCAGAAGAAGCAGTCTTGGATGCTGCGATTACAGAGTTTCTCAATCAAAACAGCTTCCAATAAGAATAGAGGTGTCAGATGGCAGTATCTCTAAATGATATTAAAACAAAAATCGCCTCAACAAAAAATACGAGTCAAATCACTAATGCCATGCAGATGGTATCAGCTGCTAAGCTAGGTCGTTCTGAAGAAGCTGCTCGCAACTTCCAAGTTTATGCTCAGAAAGTTCGTAAACTTTTGACGGATATTCTTCATGGGAATGGAGCTGGTAGTTCATCGAATCCGATGTTGATTAGCCGTCCAGTTAAGAAGACAGGCTATATCGTCATTACTTCAGACCGAGGTTTGGTTGGAGGTTATAATTCCTCTATTCTGAAAGCCGTTATGGAGTTGAAGGAGGAATACCATCCAGACGGTAAAGGTTTTGAAATGATCTGTATTGGTGGAATGGGAGCTGATTTCTTTAAGGCTCGTGGTATTCAACCACTTTATGAACTACGTGGCTTGGCAGATCAACCAAGCTTTGATGAAGTTCGTAAGATTATTTCAAAAACTGTTGAAATGTACCAAAATGAACTTTTTGATGAACTCTATGTCTGCTATAACCACCATGTCAATACGCTAACCAGTCAAATGCGTGTGGAACAAATGCTTCCAATTGTTGACTTGGATCCAAATGAAGCAGATGACAGTTACAGCTTGACCTTTGAATTGGAAACTAGCCGAGAAGAAATTTTGGAGCAGTTGTTGCCTCAGTTTGCAGAAAGTATGATTTATGGTGCTATTATCGACGCTAAGACAGCTGAAAATGCTGCGGGTATGACAGCCATGCAAACAGCGACAGATAATGCTAAGAAAGTCATTAATGATTTGACAATTCAGTATAACCGTGCCAGACAGGCGGCGATTACACAAGAAATTACAGAAATCGTAGCAGGAGCTAGTGCCTTAGAATAGACTCTAGTCCAGCTCGTATGAAAATGAACTTATACTCAATGAAAATCAAAGAGCAAACTAGGAAGCTAGCCGCAGGCTGTACTTGAGTACGGTAAGGCGACGCTGACGTGGTTTGAATTTGATTTTCGAAGAGTATTAGGACCTAGTTGAACTAGGAACCGACAGTATCTTATATAGAATAGGAGAAGGAGATGAGTTCAGGTAAAATTGCTCAGGTTATCGGTCCCGTTGTAGACGTCTTGTTTGCAGCGGGGGAAAAACTTCCTGAGATTAACAATGCACTTGTCGTCTACAAAAATGACGAAAGAAAAACAAAAATCGTCCTTGAAGTAGCCTTGGAGTTGGGAGATGGTATGGTCCGTACTATCGCCATGGAATCAACAGATGGTTTGACTCGTGGAATGGAAGTATTGGACACAGGTCGTCCAATCTCTGTACCAGTAGGTAAAGAAACTTTGGGACGTGTCTTCAATGTTTTGGGAGATACCATTGATTTGGAAGCTCCTTTTACAGAAGATGCAGAGCGTCAGCCAATTCATAAAAAAGCTCCAACTTTTGATGAGTTGTCTACCTCTTCTGAAATCCTTGAAACAGGGATTAAGGTTATCGACCTTCTTGCCCCTTACCTTAAAGGTGGTAAGGTTGGACTTTTCGGTGGTGCCGGAGTTGGTAAAACCGTCTTAATCCAAGAATTGATTCACAACATTGCCCAAGAACACGGTGGTATTTCAGTATTTACCGGTGTTGGGGAACGTACTCGTGAGGGGAACGACCTTTACTGGGAAATGAAAGAATCAGGCGTTATCGAGAAAACAGCCATGGTATTTGGTCAGATGAATGAGCCACCAGGAGCACGTATGCGTGTTGCTCTTACTGGTTTGACAATTGCTGAATATTTCCGTGATGTGGAAGGACAAGACGTGCTTCTCTTTATCGATAATATCTTCCGTTTCACTCAGGCTGGTTCAGAAGTATCTGCCCTTTTGGGTCGTATGCCATCAGCCGTTGGTTACCAACCAACACTTGCTACGGAAATGGGTCAATTGCAAGAGCGTATCACATCAACCAAGAAGGGTTCTGTAACCTCTATCCAGGCTATCTATGTGCCAGCGGATGACTATACTGACCCAGCGCCAGCAACAGCCTTCGCTCACTTGGACTCAACAACTAACTTGGAACGTAAGTTGGTACAATTGGGTATCTACCCAGCCGTTGACCCACTTGCTTCAAGCTCACGTGCCTTGGCACCTGAAATTGTTGGAGAAGAGCACTATGCAGTTGCTGCTGAAGTAAAACGTGTTCTTCAACGTTACCATGAATTGCAAGATATTATTGCTATCCTTGGTATGGATGAGCTTTCTGATGAAGAAAAGACCTTGGTTGCTCGTGCTCGTCGTATCCAGTTCTTCTTGTCACAAAACTTCAACGTTGCTGAACAATTTACTGGTCAACCAGGTTCTTATGTTCCAGTTGCTGAAACTGTTCGTGGCTTTAAGGAAATCCTTGATGGTAAACACGACCACTTGCCAGAAGATGCCTTCCGTGGTGTAGGTTCTATCGAAGATGTGATTGCAAAAGCTGAAAAAATGGGATTTTAAGAGGTGATCTATGGCTCAGTTAACTGTCCAGATCGTGACACCAGATGGTCTCGTCTATGATCACCATGCCAGCTTTGTATCAGTTCGAACTCTGGATGGTGAGATGGGAATCTTGCCACGACATGAAAATATGATTGCAGTTTTAGCAGTTGATGAGGTTAAGGTTAAACGTGTAGATGATGAAAATCACGTGAACTGGATTGCAGTGAACGGAGGCGTTATCGAAGTTGCCAATGGCGTTGTCACAATTGTTGCTGACTCTGCAGAACGTGCTCGTGATATCGACGTTAGTCGTGCAGAACGTGCCAAACTTCGAGCAGAGCGTGAAATTGAAGAAGCACAAGACAAACACTTGATTGACCAAGAACGTCGTGCGAAGATTGCACTGCAACGTGCCATTAACCGTATTAATGTCGGAAATAGACTATAAGAAAAAAATGAACTTGAGTTACCAAGTTCATTTTTTATGTATTCTTAAGGGGCAAAACTGATGAAAAATTAGAATCGTCTATTGATATAAAAGATAATAAAAAGATAGCATAATTCAAATTGCGTAGCAGAAATCATACAAATGAAATTGATTATAGTAAAATAGGATTAGAATTATTAAGAAAGTTGGTTCTTTATTGGAAACGATAGTATTTTCAATCTCCGTTTTTTTAGCAGGGATCTTGTCCTTCTTTTCCCCTTGCGTTTTCCCTCTGTTACCTGTCTATACTGGTATCTTATTGGATGATCAGGATAGTGCAAAAAGTTTTTCATTATTTGGGAAAAAAGTTGCCTGGTCAGGTTTGATTCGAACACTTTGCTTTATTGCAGGTATCTCTCTCATTTTCTTTATCTTAGGATTTGGTGCTGGTTACTTTGGTAATATTCTCTATGCAAATTGGTTTCGCTATACCATGGGAACAATTATCATCATTTTAGGCCTACACCAGATGGAAATTTTTCATTTTAAGAAATTAGAGATTCAAAAAAGCTTTACCTTCAAGCAATCAGCAGCCAATCGTTATTGGTCAGCCTTTTTGCTTGGTATTACCTTTAGCTTTGGTTGGACGCCTTGTATTGGTCCAGTTTTAAGTTCTGTTTTAGCACTTGCGGCTTCTGGAGGCAATGGCGCTTGGCAAGGAGCTATCTATACCTTGATTTACACTCTTGGAATGGCCATTCCTTTCTTGGTCTTGGCTCTAGCTTCAGGCGTAGTGATGCCTTATTTTAGTAAACTCAAGCGTCATATGATGCTACTGAAGAAAATTGGTGGTTTCCTCATTATTTTAATGGGAATTTTGTTACTATTAGGACAAGTAAATGTTCTAGCTGGAATTTTTGAATAAAGGAGAAAAAGATGAAAAAAGTAATGTTTGCTGGCTTAAGCCTCTTGTCACTAGTTGTATTGATGGCCTGTGGTGAGGAAGAAAGTAAAAAGACTCAAGCACCAGAACAATCTCCAAAACAACAGCAACAAACGCCTGTACAACAAATTGCTGTTGGAAAAGAGGCTCCAGACTTTACCTTGCAATCAATGGATGGCAAAGAAGTCAAGTTATCGGATTATAAGGGGAAAAAGGTTTATTTGAAGTTTTGGGCTTCATGGTGTGGTCCATGTAAGAAAAGTATGCCAGAGTTGATGGAATTAGCTGCGAAACCAGATCGTGATTTTGAAATTCTTAGTGTCATTGCACCAGGAATTCAAGGTGAAAAAACTGTCGAGCAATTTCCACAATGGTTCCAAGATCAAGGATATAAAGATATCCCAGTACTTTATGACACAAAAGGAACCACCTTCCAAGCTTATCAAATTCGAAGCATTCCTACAGAATACCTGATTGATAGTCAAGGAAAGATTGGAAAGATTCAATTTGGTGTCATCAGCAACGAGGATGCAGAAGCAGCCTTTAAAGAAATGAACTAGAATCAAGATTTTAAAATAGTATTTATACAATCAAACCCCTAGATTTTAGATAGTATTAATCTAAGATTTAGGGGATTTTTGCTATCAATAAATTAAGTTTAAAAAAAGAAGGGAGTACTGTATTATACAGATTCCCTTTCTTTTTCTTTAAACATAATATTTATTTTTTAGCTTTAAGAAGTTTATTATATCATAGCTTCTCGTTGATAAAGCGGATAAACTGATTCCACCAAACTTTTAAAAAGAAGGCTTTTTCAACTTTCTTTTCTGCTACCATTTCAAAACTAGGCCGTTCTGTGGTAATGTAACCTTGACCAACCAAGTCTGAGTCTTCATAAGTCAAATGTCCGACCACTGTTCCGGCTTCAAGTGGTGCTGGAATTGCCTTAGCATCAGGTGTGAATTGAATAGATTGGGAAGATTGACCTCCAACACGTTCAATTAGAGAAATATCATCTTTGGCAACAGCAGTGACTGTATCTTCTTTTCCATCCTGTACAGGGGCTTTGCTATCTTGATAGGCATCGCCTTTCTGAACGATTTTACGAAGTGTGAATGTAGAAGAGATATAATCCATTAGTGAGGATGTAGCTGTGAAGCGAGCGTAAGGATTATTGTCTTGATGATCTGCATTCAAAACAACTGTGATAACCCTCATTCCTTTTTCGAAAGTAGTACCAACAAAAGATTCTCCAGCTTTGTCTGTTGTTCCTGTCTTAAGTCCGTCAAAACCACCTCGATAAGCAGGCATGCCTTCTAACATATAGTTGGTAGAAGTGATTGTCATTCCCGCAAAAGTAGAGGAAGGTTTTTTCGTGATTTCTAAGACTTGTGGGTATTTTTTGATGAGGTTGCGAGCAACGATAGCGACATCATAAGCACTGAGCTTATTTTCCTCATCTTTTTTAGAGCCTGGGTAAATGTTATCACCTAGACTCTCATTGTTAAGACCCGTCGTATTGACAACAGTGGCATCCTGAATTCCCCATTCTAAGAGCTTTGCGCGCATCATATCGACGAAATCTTTTTCTGAGCCAGCAATTTTCTCAGCTAGAGCAATAGCTGCACTGTTAGCACTGGAAACTAATGTTGCTTCCAGTAGCTGCTCAACGGTATAATTACGAGCTTCCATAGGAACGTTACTTGTTTCAGAATTTGTCGTTAATTTGTAAGGATAATCAGAAATATCTACCGGAGTTGATAGTGTAATACTGCCGTTTTCCAAGGCTTCATAGACAAGATAAACAGTAATCAATTTTGTGATTGAAGCAATTTCAACTGGCTGAGTTGCATCTTTCTCGTAGAGAATTTTACCAGTATTCGCCTCAACGGCAATTGCATGTTTAGCAGCAATATTAAAATCTTGAGCAGCAACAGTAGATGCTGAGCCAATAAGGGACAGGCTTAATAGAGTTAAAATTATTTTTTTCATAGTAAGTTTATTCTATCATAAAGAAAAAAATATTCCCAGTTTCATGATATAAGAAAGAAGCTTTTTTGAAAGTGTGGTAAAATAGATAAATGGAGGTACTTCATGTTTCGTAAGAATAAATTATTTTTTTGGACCAGTGAGATTTTACTATTAACCATCATCTTTTATTTATGGAGACAGATGGGTGGGATTATAACGCCTTTTGTAAGTGTCGCAAACACTATAATGATTCCCTTTCTTTTAGGTGGTTTTTTATATTATTTGACCAATCCTATTGTAAATTTTTTACAAAAGTATTTCAAAATTAACCGTATCATTGGTATTCTACTAACCTTGTGCGCCTTGGTTTGTGGGCTAGTTATTGGGGTCGTCTATCTCTTACCGATTTTGATTAATCAGCTGACAAGTTTGATTGCTACAAGTCAGACAATCTACAGTCGTCTGCAAGATTTGATTATCGATTTATCCACTTATCCAGCCTTTCAAAATTTAGATATTCAAGCGACTATTCAACAGTTAAATCTCTCTTATGTAGATATTCTACAGAATATCCTAAATAGTGTAACGAATAGTGTTGGAAGTGTCTTATCTGCGCTCTTTAGTACTGTTTTGATTATTATCATGACACCTGTATTTTTAATTTATTTTTTGTTAGATGGCCACAAATTCTTGCCGATGCTTGAGCGTACTGTTTTAAAGCGAGATAAGTTGCATATTACAGGTCTTTTAAAAAATTTGAATACTACAATTGCTCGATATATTAGTGGAGTTGCTATTGATGCGATTATTATTGGTTGTTTGGCCTTTATCGGATATAGCGTGATTGGTTTGAAATACGCTTTGGTCTTTGCCATCTTTTCAGGATTGGCCAATCTCATTCCTTATGTTGGACCAAGTATTGGTTTGATTCCGATGATTATCGCCAATGTCTTTACTGATCCTCATAGAATGCTGATTGCAGTTGTTTATATGTTGATTATTCAACAAGTAGATGGGAACATCCTTTACCCTCGAATCGTTGGTGGAGTGATGAAGGTTCATCCAATTACGATTTTAGTATTACTTTTGTTATCAAGTAATATCTATGGTGTCATTGGCATGATTGTCGCAGTACCAACCTATTCTATCTTAAAAGAAATTTCTAAGTTTTTATCACGTTTGTATGAAAATCATAAAATAATGAAAGAACGAGAAAGAGAATTAGCTAAGTAAAAATCAGGAAATTCCTGATTTTTCTTTTTCATTAAAGAAGTGATGGGAGTAGAAATACCGTTTAGATTAGTAGATTAAGAATAATTCACAAAAACTTTGTAAAACACTTGCAATTTAGCTGAAATTTGATAAAATAGTAAGGAAAGTTAGACTGTATTGCCTACTGTCTATCTATAAAATATATTTTATTGGAGGCTTTTACTCAAATGGCAAAAGAAAAATACGATCGTAGTAAACCACACGTTAACATTGGTACTATCGGACACGTTGACCACGGTAAAACTACCCTAACTGCAGCTATCACAACTGTTTTGGCACGTCGCTTGCCTTCATCAGTTAACCAACCTAAAGACTATGCGTCTATCGATGCTGCTCCAGAAGAACGCGAACGCGGTATCACAATCAACACTGCGCACGTTGAGTACGAAACTGAAAAACGTCACTACGCTCACATCGACGCTCCAGGACACGCGGACTACGTTAAAAACATGATCACTGGTGCCGCTCAAATGGACGGAGCTATCCTTGTAGTAGCTTCAACTGACGGACCAATGCCACAAACTCGTGAGCACATCCTTCTTTCACGTCAGGTTGGTGTTAAACACCTTATCGTCTTCATGAACAAAGTTGACTTGGTTGATGACGAAGAATTGCTTGAATTGGTTGAAATGGAAATCCGTGACCTATTGTCAGAATACGACTTCCCAGGTGACGATCTTCCAGTTATCCAAGGTTCAGCTCTTAAAGCCCTTGAAGGTGACACTAAATACGAAGACATCGTTATGGAATTGATGAACACAGTTGATGAGTACATCCCAGAACCAGAACGTGACACTGACAAACCATTGCTTCTTCCAGTCGAAGACGTATTCTCAATCACTGGACGTGGTACAGTTGCTTCAGGACGTATCGACCGTGGTATCGTTAAAGTCAACGACGAAATCGAAATCGTTGGTATCAAAGAAGAAACTCAAAAAGCAGTCGTTACTGGTGTTGAAATGTTCCGTAAACAACTTGATGAAGGTCTTGCCGGAGATAACGTAGGTGTCCTTCTTCGTGGTGTTCAACGTGACGAAATCGAACGTGGACAAGTTATCGCTAAACCAGGTTCAATCAACCCACACACTAAATTCAAAGGTGAAGTCTACATCCTTACTAAAGAAGAAGGTGGACGTCACACTCCATTCTTCAACAACTACCGTCCACAATTCTACTTCCGTACTACTGACGTTACAGGTTCAATCGAACTTCCAGCAGGTACTGAAATGGTAATGCCTGGTGATAACGTGACAATCGACGTTGAGTTGATCCACCCAATCGCCGTAGAACAAGGTACTACATTCTCTATCCGTGAGGGTGGACGTACTGTTGGTTCAGGTATGGTTACAGAAATCGAAGCTTAATTCGATTTAGTTCCCAGAAGAACAATTATTTAAGTCAGACACTAAAAGAATCTTGCTTTGCAAGGTTCTTTTTCATTATGTCACTATTAGTCCGTCTAGCTCCGTTATGTGTGAGACAAATGAATGATGGCTGTGAAATATTTTTACTTTTCATGGAAAAATTGTTTTGAGAAAGGTTACATCTTTTTTGAGGAAAGTAATTTGTAGATATAAAAAAGACAAACACTAAAATGATGTTTGTCTTTGGTGTGTAGCTCCGTTAGTTGATCAGTTATAATTATGTTAATTAGCAAAACTGATGCAGACTGCTTCTGGGACATGGAAGTCATTAGAAAGTTCTGCTAGACGACCAGTTTCAGGATTGCGTTTAAAGACGGTTGCATTGTCAGAGTCCTGATGGACAGCAATGACAAATTCTTGATCCGGTGTCAAATCAAAATCACGTGGAGTCTGACCATGTGTCGGAACGATTTCTAACAACTCTAAACTACCGTCCGCAAGGATTGTATATACTGCGATAGAATCATGACCACGGTTAGAAGCGTAGAGGTATTTACCGTCTTTAGAGAGACGAATAGCAGCAGTACCATTAAAGCCTTCATAACCGTCTGGTAGAGTTGAAATAACTTGCATGCGTTCAAATTCGCCAACACCATCGTAGATTAAAACTTCTATAGTGCTATTGAGTTCACAAATCAGATAAGCAATTTTATAGTGGTTATGGAAAATGATATGACGCGAGCCTGCTCCTGGCTGGCTGTGATAGGTATAGAGTTTAGATAATTTCCCTTCTGGATCAAGATCATAAGTAATTACTTGGTCAGTTCCTAAATCACAGGTCACTAGATAGTTGTCAGGTGTTAAATCAGTAAAGTGAACATGGGGAGAAGCTTGATTCTCATGTGGACCTTGGCCACTGTGTTGATCTACATCACTAAGTAGAAGACTGCCATCTTCCTTGCGTTTATAAACAAGGACCTGTCCCTTGTGGTAGTTTGCCGCGTACACCAAATCACGCTTTTCATCAACGGCAACATAACAGTGGGGAGCTCCTTTTTCCACGACATGATTTAATAAGGTTCCATCAGTTTGATAGGCTGCAATGCCCCCCTTATCGTCTTGACTACCAACAGTGTATAAATGTTGGTGCTGGTCAAAGACAAGGTAGGTCGGACTTGGTTCAGGTGCAAAAAGTTCTAGATTTGAAAGCTGACCAGTTTCTGTATCAAAGTCTGCCTTGTAAATCCCTTGGGAAGTACGACGTGTATAAGTTCCAAAATAAACAGTTTCTTTCATGACTATACCTCTTTATAAAGATAAGTCTATTATATCACAAAATGAATTTATAATATGCTATGCGGTGCAATTGAGTAGTATGTAAGCACTTTAAAAAAGAGTTATTTTGATTTAAAAATGGTATAATGAGAGAACAATAGAAAGGAAGTATTTATGGAGCAAAAAGAGAAACATTTTAGCCTATCTTGGTTTTTCAAGTGGTTTTTGGATAACAAGGCCATTACGGTATTTTTGGTAACCTTATTATTGGGACTCAATCTGTTTATTTTAAGCAAGATTAGTTTCTTATTTTCACCTGTTTTAGACTTTTTGGCAGTCGTGATGTTGCCAGTCATTCTATCTGGTTTACTATACTATTTATTAAATCCTATAGTTGATTGGATGGAGAAGCATAAGATTAATCGGGTCATAGCCATCAGTATTGTCTTTGTCATTATCGCTCTCTTTATCATTTGGGGCTTGGCAGTAGCTATTCCAAATCTGCAACGTCAAGTTTTAACATTTGCAAGAAATGTACCAATCTACCTCGAAGATGCTGATCGAGTTATTGATGATTTGGTCACTAAGCGTTTACCAGATGATTTCAGGCCTCAGTTAGAGCAAGTTTTGACAAACTTCTCAAGTCAGGCTACAGTTTGGGCAAGTAAAGTTTCTTCTCAGGCAGTCAACTGGGTGAGCGCCTTTATTAGCGGGGCTTCTCAAGTGATTGTTGCCTTGATTATCGTTCCTTTCATGCTCTTTTATCTCTTACGTGATGGAAAAGGACTACGTCACTATTTGACCCAATTCATGCCAACGAAATTGAAAGAACCTGTTGGACAAGTTTTATCAGATGTGAATCAACAGTTGTCCAACTATGTTCGAGGGCAAGTAACAGTAGCTATTATTGTTGCGGTAATGTTTATGATTTTCTTTAAAATCATTGGTCTACGCTATGCGGTTACTCTGGGTGTTACTGCTGGTATCTTAAATCTGGTTCCTTATTTGGGTAGCTTCTTAGCCATGCTTCCTGCCCTAGTATTGGGCTTGATTGCTGGGCAAGTCATGCTTTTGAAAGTTGTGATTGTCTTTATCGTAGAACAAACTATTGAAGGCCGTTTTGTCTCTCCATTGATTTTGGGAAGTCAATTAAACATCCATCCCATTAATGTTCTCTTTGTTTTGTTAACTTCAGGATCCATGTTTGGTATCTGGGGAGTCTTGCTCGGTATTCCAGTTTATGCCTCTGCTAAGGTTGTCATTTCAGCCATTTTCGAATGGTACAAGGTAGTCAGTGGTCTATATGAACTAGAGGGAGAGGAAGTCAAGAGTGAACAATAGTCAACAGATGTTACAGGCTTTGGAAGAGCAAGATTTAGTTAAGGCAGAACATTATTTCGTCAAAGCTTTAGAAAATGATCCAAATGACCTTCTGTATGAGTTAGCTACTTATCTTGAAGGGATTGGTTTTTATCCTCAGGCTAAGGAGATTTACCTAAAAATCGTAGAGAACTTTCCAGAGGTTCATCTTAATCTGGCGGCTATTGCTAGCGAAGATGGTCAAATCGAAGAAGCCTTTGCCTATCTTGAGGAAATCCAAGCTGACAGTGACTGGTATGTGTCGGCTTTGGCCTTGAAGGCAGATCTTTACCAGCTGGAAGGTTTGACAGATGTGGCGCGTGAAAAATTGCTGGAGGCGTTGAGTTATTCAGAGGATCCTCTTTTGATATTGGGATTAGCAGAGTTGGATAGTGAGTTGGAAAATTACCAAGAAGCTATTCAAGGCTATGCGCAATTAGATAATCGTACTATTTATGAGCAAACAGGCATTTCTACCTATCAACGGATTGGCTTTGCCTATGCACAGTTGGGGAAATTTGAAACAGCTACAGAGTTTTTAGAAAAAGCCCTGGAGTTAGAATACGATGACCTAACAGCTTTTGAGTTGGCCAGTCTTTACTTTGATCAAGAAGAATACCAAAAAGCTGTCCTCTACTTTAAGCAACTTGATACCATTTCACCTGATTTTGAAGGCTATGAGTATGGTTACAGTCAGGCCTTACATAAGGAACATCAAGTTCAAGAAGCCCTGCGTATTGCTAAGCAAGGTTTGGAGAAAAATCCTTTTGAAACAAGACTCTTGTTAGCGGCTTCACAATTTTCTTATGAATTACATGATGCTAGTGGTGCAGAAAACTACCTCCTTACTGCTAAAGCAGACGCTGAGGATACAGAAGAAATTTTACTCCGTTTAGCAACTATTTATCTAGAACAGGAGCGCTATGAGGATATTCTAGACTTACAAAGTGATGAGCCAGAGAATCTTTTGACCAAGTGGATGATTGCTCGTTCCTATCAAGAAGTGGATGATTTGGATACTGCCTATGAGCTTTACAAAGAGTTGGCAGGAGATTTGAAGGACAATCCCGAATTTCTGGAACACTATATCTATCTCTTGCGTGAATTGGGCTACTTTGAAGAAGCAAAAGTCAATGCTCAAGCTTACTTAAAACTGGTTCCAGATGATGTGCAAATGCAAGAATTGTATGAGAGATTGCAGGAATAAAATGTTTTAAAGCTATATCTTATCATTTTTCATAGTATCATCTACAGGTTATTTTATCTATTGTATGGTGAGAGTATATTTGAGTTGTTGTGTTTGTATTCGAGTTTCCAATATAAGACATAAGAAGTGAGATAAGTAATATTTTTAAAAGTACAATCTTAGACTTTATAGTAAAAGAAAAAGTTCTCATTTCATAAGTGACAGATTGAATAGAAAGCCCTTAGACTAAAAGTTTCTAAGGGTTTTTCTTTGTGTGAAATCGTAAAATAGGGGTAAGAAAAGTTGTGAGATGTTTGCCATGTTTCATAAAAAAATGAGACTACGATTGCAATCATGTTGATTATTACACGCTTAACCACAAATATACTTACCAAGTGTTAGATAATAAAGCTAAGTTTATAAGTGAGCAACTGGAAGTTAAGATTGACTTAGTTCGGAAAAAGCAAGGAAAACAGGGAGGGAAAGTTTTTTGTTTTGCATTGAAAAGTATTTTATAGAGGGTTCAACTTATTTTAAGGATAGTAGAGCTGAAGAAATAAAAAAGACAAACACTAAAATGATGTTTGTCTTCGGTGTGGAGTTCTCATTAAATGAGAACCTAGTTACAATTAGTTTTTAGAAGCTGCTTCGAATTCTGGATTTTTCCATGCTTCGTCAATGATAGCTTGCAATTCTTTAGCAGATGCTTGCATTTTTTGAGTTTCTGCGTCGTTCAATGGGATATTTACTGGACGAACAATACCGTGTGCCCCAACAACAGCTGGTTGACCGATAAAGACGTTTTCAACTCCGTATTGACCTTCTTGGAATACTGAAAGTGGAAGTACTGCGTTTTCATCGTCAAGGATTGCTTTAGTGATACGAGCAAGGGCTACTGCGATACCGTAGTATGTTGCACCTTTTTTGTTGATGATTGTGTAAGCTGCATCACGAACACCTTCGAACAATTCAATCAATTCAGCTTCTTGAACATTTTGAGTGTCTTTAAGGAATTCTTCAAGGTTTACACCAGCGATGTTAGCGTGTGACCAAACAGCGAACTCAGAGTCACCGTGTTCACCCATGATGTAGGCGTGCACTGAACGAGCATCAACATCCAATTTTTCAGCAAGTGCTTGACGGAAACGAGCTGAGTCAAGTGAAGTTCCTGAACCGATAACGCGTTCTTTAGGGAATCCAGAGAATTTCCAAGTTGAGTAAGTCAAGACGTCAACTGGGTTAGCAGCAACAAGGAAGATACCTTTGAAACCTGATTCAACAACTTGAGTTACGATTGATTTGTTGATAGCAAGGTTTTTACCTACAAGGTCAAGACGAGTTTCACCTGGTTTTTGAGGCGCACCTGCAGTGATTACAACAAGGTCAGCGTCTGCACAGTCAGAGTATTGAGCTGCATAGATTTTTTTAGGTGAAGTGAAAGCAAGGGCGTGACTAAGGTCAAGCGCGTCACCAACAGCTTTTTCATGCAATTGTGGAATTTCGATAATTCCAAGCTCTTGTGCAATTCCTTGGTTAACAAGTGCAAAAGCGTAAGAAGAACCTACAGCACCATCACCGACAAGGATAACTTTTTTGTGTTGTTTAGTTGAAGTCATTATTCTAAACATCTCCTTAATTTTATTCAGGGATTTCCCCAGTTATTTCAATTCTATCACTTTTAAAAAGCTTTGTCACGGATATGCTTTGCAGTTCTTGATGTAAACGTTTTAGTGGTTTTAGATACCTGAAATATGGCGGACATTATGGTATAATATATTTTATACTAATAGTGAAATGAGGCATTTATTAATGCAGGATAGAAATTTAGTGAATGTCAATCTGACAAAGGAGATGAAGACGAGCTTTATCGACTACGCCATGAGTGTTATCGTAGCGCGGGCTCTTCCTGATGTTCGAGATGGCTTGAAACCTGTTCACCGTCGGATTCTCTACGGAATGAATGAACTGGGTGTTACTCCAGACAAACCTCATAAAAAATCTGCTCGTATTACAGGGGATGTTATGGGTAAATATCACCCACACGGGGATTCCTCTATCTATGAAGCCATGGTCCGTATGGCTCAATGGTGGAGTTACCGTTACATGCTTGTAGATGGTCATGGGAACTTTGGTTCCATGGATGGTGATGGTGCTGCCGCCCAGCGTTATACTGAGGCACGTATGAGCAAGATTGCTCTGGAGATGCTTCGTGATATCAATAAAAATACGGTTGATTTCGTTGATAACTATGATGCCAATGAACGTGAACCTTTAGTCCTTCCAGCTCGTTTTCCAAATCTTTTAGTTAATGGAGCTACTGGTATCGCTGTCGGTATGGCGACCAATATTCCACCTCATAACTTGGGTGAAACTATTGATGCTGTGAAGTTGGTCATGGACAATCCTGAAGTGACCACTAAGGATTTGATGGAAGTCTTGCCTGGTCCAGATTTTCCAACTGGTGCCCTTGTCATGGGAAAATCGGGTATACATAAGGCTTACGAAACCGGTAAGGGCTCCATTGTGCTTCGTTCTCGTACTGAAATTGAAGAAACTAAGACTGGCCGTGAGCGCATCGTTGTAACGGAATTTCCTTACATGGTTAATAAAACCAAGGTGCATGAGCATATTGTTCGTTTGGTTCAGGAAAAACGCATTGAGGGCATCACAGCAGTCCGTGATGAGTCAAACCGTGAAGGAGTTCGTTTCGTAATCGAGGTCAAACGAGATGCATCCGCAAATATTATCCTCAATAACCTCTTCAAGATGACCCAGATGCAAACCAACTTTGGTTTCAATATGCTTGCTATCCAAAATGGGGTGCCGAAGATTTTGTCTCTTCGTCAGATTTTGGATGCTTATATCGAGCACCAAAAAGAAGTGGTTGTTCGTCGTACTCGTTTTGATAAGGAAAAAGCAGAAGCGCGTGCTCATATTTTAGAAGGTCTCTTGATTGCTCTAGACCACATCGACGAAGTGATTCGTATCATCCGTGCTAGTGAAACGGATGCGGAAGCACAAGCTGAGTTGATGAGTAAATTCAAGTTATCTGAACGTCAAAGTCAAGCCATTCTTGATATGCGTCTTCGTCGTTTGACAGGTTTGGAACGTGATAAGATTCAGTCTGAGTATGATGATCTCTTGGCTCTGATTGCCGATTTAGCAGATATTCTTGCTAAGCCAGAGCGTGTTTCTCAAATTATTAAAGATGAATTAGATGAAGTCAAGCGTAAGTTTGGAGACCAACGTCGTACTGAATTGATGGTTGGTGAAGTCTTAAGCCTCGAAGATGAGGATTTGATTGAAGAAGCTGATGTCTTAATTACACTGTCTAACAAGGGTTACATCAAACGTCTGGACCAAGGCGAATTTACCGCTCAAAAACGTGGGGGGCGCGGTGTTCAAGGCACAGGTGTTAAGGATGACGATTTTGTTCGTGAGTTAGTATCAACTAGCACGCATGATCATTTGCTCTTCTTTACAAATAAAGGACGTGTCTATCGCCTGAAAGGCTATGAAATTCCTGAGTATGGCCGTACAGCTAAGGGATTGCCGATTGTCAATCTTTTAAAATTAGATGAAGGTGAAAGTATCCAGACCATCATTAATGTTGAGTCTGAACGTAGTGATGATGCTTATCTCTTCTTCACTACTCGTCATGGTATTGTGAAGAGAACCAGCGTTAAGGAATTTGCTAATATTCGTCAAAATGGACTTAAAGCACTGAACCTCAAAGATGAAGATGAGTTGATTAATGTCTTGCTGACAGAAGAGGACACGGATATTATCATTGGTACAAAGTTTGGTTATGCAGTTCGCTTTAATCAATCAGCTGTTCGTGGTATGAGTCGTATCGCCACTGGTGTGAAAGGTGTTAACCTTCGTGACGGAGACACAGTTGTTGGTGCTAGTGTGATTACAGACCAGGACGAGGTTCTTATCATCACAGAAAAGGGGTATGGTAAGCGAACAGTTGCGACCGAATATCCAACTAAAGGTCGTGGTGGTAAAGGGATGCAAACCGCTAAGATTACAGAAAAGAACGGTTCTCTTGCAGGTCTTTTGACTGTTAAAGGTGATGAAGACCTGATGATTATCACTGATACAGGTGTCATGATTCGAACCAACGTTGCCAATATTTCACAAACAGGGCGCTCAACTATGGGAGTTAAGGTGATGCGCCTGGACCAAGATGCTAAAATTGTGACCTTTACAACGGTAGCAGCATCAGAAAAAGAAGAAGTTGGGACAGAAAACGAAACAGAAGGTGAAGCATAATGTCTCAAAAAAATAATAAGAAGAAAAACAAACGAAAAAATCTGCTGACAAATATATTGGCTGTTTTTCTCATACTGATCTCTATTGCTTTAATTTTTAATGCAAAGATTCGTGACGCTTTTATTGCTTGGAATAGTAATAAATACCAAGTTAGTCAAGTATCAAAAGAAAAAATAGAAGAAAATCAGGACACAGAGGGAAATTTTGATTTTGATTCAGTAAAAGCCATTTCCTCTGAAGCTGTTTTAGCCTCTCAATGGGATAATCAAAAATTACCTGTTATCGGAGGAATTGCAATACCTGAGCTTGAAATTAATTTACCTATCTTTAAGGGGATTGCAAATGTCAATCTTTTATATGGTGCGGGTACCATGAAGCGTGACCAAGAAATGGGTAAAGGGAATTATTCATTAGCTAGCCATCATATTTTCACAGGTGATAATGCTAGTCAGATGCTTTTTTCTCCACTAGATCGTGCGAAAAAAGGGATGAAAATTCACTTGACAGATAAGAATAAAGTGTATACCTATGAAATTAGTGAAGTGAAACGAGTTACACCAGATAGAGTAGATGAAATTGATGACCGAACTGGTGTTGATGAAATTACTTTAGTAACTTGTGAGGATGCAGCAGCTACTGAGCGGATCATTGTAAAGGGTGATTTGAAAGAAACAAAAGATTATTCACAAACATCTGACGAAATTTTAACAGCCTTCAATCAACCATATAAACAATTTTATTAGTTCTAAAAGAATCAGTGAAGATTAAGTTTCATTGATTCTTTTAATATTTTTGTAAAATAAACTTTTATGAAATACAGAAAACGTTTCCTTAATTCTAAAGTTTGTGATATAATTATCACAAATAAAAGTTTTAGGAGTTTATTATGGTTTCTTCAGAATTTATCTCAAAGATTGAATTTGCTTGTAAGAAGAAGGAAAGTCTTTATAATAAAAGCAAATTTAAGTATGCGATTCGTTCTATGTTTGCAGGTGCATTTTTAACCTTCAGTACAGCTGCTGGTGCAGTTGGGGCTGACTTGATTAATAAAATCGCACCAGGTAGTGGACGCTTCCTCTTCCCATTTGTCTTTGCTTGGGGATTGGCCTACATTGTTTTCTTGAATGCCGAGTTGGTAACATCAAACATGATGTTCTTGACTGCTGGTAGTTTCTTGAAAAAAATCTCTTGGAGAAAAACAGCAGAGATTTTACTGTACTGTACCTTGTTCAACCTTATCGGAGCCTTGATAGCAGGTTGGGGCTTCGCTCATTCGGCAGCCTATGCAAATCTGACTCACGATAGCTTTATTTCAGGTGTTGTTGAGATGAAGTTAGGCCGTTCAAATGAATTAGTCTTACTTGAGGCTATTCTGGCAAATATTTTTGTTAATATTGCGATTCTTTCATTTGTTTTGGTCAAAGATGGCGGCGCTAAACTATGGCTCGTTTTATCAGCAATTTACATGTTTGTATTCTTAACAAACGAGCACATCGCTGCGAACTTTGCTTCTTTCGCGATTGTGAAATTCAGTGTTGCTGCGGATTCAATTGCTAACTTTGGTGTTGGAAATATGCTTCGTCACTGGGGTGTAACCTTCATTGGAAACTTTATCGGAGGAGGCCTCTTGATGGGTCTTCCATATGCTTTCCTAAATAAAAATGAAGATACTTATGTAGATTAAGAAAATGAGCACGATTAAGTCGTGCTTTTTTCGTTTTTAAAATAGGGTAATAGCTATTTCTTATATCAAAATATAGAAAACTGATATTTGTAAACTATACCTTAAGGTGCTACAATATCCTTAATCAAACTATTTGGAGGTCGTTTTATGACTCGTGATTTTAAATTTGAAACTTTGCAACTACATGCTGGTCAAGTTGTGGATCCAGCTACCAAGTCTCGTGCAGTGCCAATTTATCAGACAACATCTTTTGTTTTTGATGACACGCAGGAAGGTGCCGATTTGTTTGCCTTGAGAAAGCCAGGTAATATCTATACTCGTATCACCAACCCTACAACAGCTGCCTTTGAAGAAAGAATTGCTGCACTTGAAGGTGGTGTTGGAGCTCTTGCAACAGCTTCAGGTATGGCCGCAGTGACTTATACGATTTTGGCGCTTGCCCATGCTGGTGACCACGTGGTGGCAGCATCAACTATTTACGGTGGGACTTTCAATCTCTTGAAAGAAACCCTTCCTCGTTATGGTATCACAACAACCTTTGTCGATGTGGATAATTTGGAGGAAGTGGAAGCAGCTATCAATGACAATACCAAGCTTGTTTTGATTGAAACCTTGGGTAACCCCTTGATTAACATTCCTGACTTGGAAAAATTGGCAGAGATTGCGCATAAACATCAGATTCCACTTGTTTCTGACAACACTTTTGCCACACCTTACTTGATTAATGTCTTTTCTCACGGTGTAGATATTGCTATTCACTCTGCGACTAAGTTTATCGGTGGGCATGGTACAACTATTGGAGGAGTGATTGTTGACAGTGGTCGTTTTGACTGGGCGGCTTCAGGGAAATTCCCTCAATTTGTTGAGGAAGACCCAAGTTACCACAATTTGAGCTATACTCGTGATGTGGGTGCAGCAGCCTTTATTATCGCTGTTCGTGTCCAATTGCTCCGTGATACAGGTGCAGCCTTGTCACCATTTAATGCTTTCCTCTTACTTCAAGGACTTGAAACTCTTTCACTTCGTGTGGAACGTCATGTGCAGAATGCAGAGAAAATTGTTGATTTCCTTGTCAACCATCCTAAGGTAGAGAAGGTAAATTATCCAAAACTGGCTGATAGTCCTTACCATGCCTTGGCTGAGAAATATTTGCCAAAAGGTGTTGGTTCAATCTTTACCTTCCATGTCAAAGGTGGGGAGGCAGAAGCCCGCAAGGTAATTGATAATTTGGAAATCTTCTCTGACCTTGCAAATGTGGCAGATGCCAAATCTCTGGTTGTTCATCCAGCAACAACCACTCACGGTCAGTTGTCAGAAAAAGACCTAGAAGCAGCTGGTGTCACACCAAACCAAATCCGCTTGTCAATAGGTCTTGAAAATGTAGAGGATTTGATTGAAGACTTGCGTTTGGCCTTAGAAAAAATTTAAAGTAAAAGAAGATAAACAGTGGGTTTCGACTCACTGTTTTTGATTTTCCCTCAGGCATGATATAATGGTTACAGAAGTCTAGAAAGAGGAAAGATATGAACGAAATCAAATGTCCCAACTGTGGGGAAGTTTTTACAGTAAATGAAAGCCAGTATGCCGAACTCTTGTCCCAAGTAAGAACGGCAGAGTTTGATAAGGAACTGCACGATCGCATGAGGCAGGAACTAGCCTTGGCTGAGCAAAAGGCTATGAATGAGCAACAGTCTAAACTAGCTCAAAAAGACCAAGAAATCGCGCAATTGCAGAGTCAAATCCAAAACTTTGATACAGAGAAAGAGTTGGCTAAGAAAGAGGTTGAACAGACAAGCCATCAGGCTCTCTTGGCTAAGGACAAGGAAGTACAGTCCTTGGAAAACCAATTGGCCACCTTGCGTTTGGAGCATGAAAATCAACTGCAAAAGACCCTTTCTGACCTTGAAAAAGAACGAGATCAGGTCAAAAATCAGTTGCTATTGCAAGAAAAGGAAAATGAGTTGTCTTTGGCTTCTGTTAAGCAGAATTACGAAGCCCAACTTAAAGCAGCTAGTGAACAAGTCGAATTTTACAAGAATTTTAAGGCTCAACAATCTACCAAGGCTATCGGTGAAAGTCTGGAACAGTATGCGGAAAGTGAGTTTAACAAGGTCCGCAGTTTTGCCTTTCCAAATGCCTACTTTGAGAAGGATAACAAGGTCTCTGCGCGTGGGTCTAAGGGGGACTTTATTTTCCGTGAGAGTGATGAAAATGGAGTAGAAATCATTTCTATCATGTTTGAGATGAAAAACGAAGCTGACGGGACAGAGAAGAAGCATAAGAACGCAGATTTTTACAAGGAATTGGACAAGGACCGTCGTGAAAAGAATTGCGAATATGCCGTTCTGGTGACCATGCTTGAGGCCGATAACGATTACTTTAACACAGGGATTGTTGACGTCAGCCACGAGTATGAAAAGATGTATGTGGTTCGCCCTCAGTTCTTTATTCAGCTGATTGGACTCTTGCGTAATGCGGCGCTTAATTCTTTGAAATACAAGCAGGAGTTGGCCTTAGTTCGGGAGCAAAATATTGATATTACGCATTTTGAGGAAGATTTGGATGCCTTCAAGCTAGCTTTTGCTAAGAACTATAATTCAGCTTCGACCAACTTTGGCAAAGCTATTGATGAAATCGACAAGGCCATTAAGCGTATGGAAGAGGTTAAGAAATTCCTGACCACATCCGAAAACCAACTTCGTCTTGCAAATAATAAACTGGAAGATGTTTCAGTTAAAAAATTGACCCGGAAAAATCCAACCATGAAAGCGAAATTTGAAGCATTGAAGGGGGAGTGAGAAAGCAAAAATGAACGGTATTATCAACTTAAAAAAAGAAGCGGGGATGACCTCGCATGATGCGGTTTTTAAACTGCGTAAGATTTTGGGAATCAAGAAAATCGGTCATGGTGGGACCTTGGATCCGGATGTAGTGGGAGTTCTGCCTATTGCGGTTGGCAAAGCGACACGCATGGTCGAATTTATGCAGGATGAGGGCAAGGTCTATGAGGGGGAAATCACTCTGGGCTATTCAACAACGACTGAGGATGCCAGTGGGGAAGTGGTCGCAGAGACCCCTGTTTTGTCGCCCTTGGATGAAACCATTGTCGATGAAGCGATTGCTAGCTTGACTGGGCTTATTACTCAGATTCCCCCTATGTATTCGGCTGTTAAGGTCAATGGTCGTAAGCTCTATGAGTATGCGCGTGCTGGTCAGGAAGTGGAGCGTCCAGAACGTCAGGTAACTATTTATAGCTTTGAGCGGACAAGTCCGATTTCTTATGATGGTGAACTTGCACGCTTTACTTTTCGTGTGAAATGCAGTAAGGGAACTTATATTCGCACTTTATCAGTTGACTTGGGAGAGAAGCTTGGTTATGCGGCCCATATGTCCCATTTGACACGGACTAGTGCTGCAGGTTTGAAGCTAGAAGATGCCCTGACCTTGGAAGAAATTGCTGCAAAAGTGGAGGATGGGCAATTAGATTTTCTCCACCCTCTAGAGATTGGGACAGGGGACCTTGTCAAAGTTTTCCTAAGTCCAGAAGAGGCTACAGAAGTGCGCTTTGGTCGTTTTATCGAACTAGACCAAACAGACCAAGAATTGGCTGCTTTTGAAGGCGATACATTGCTAGCCATTTTAGAAAAACGAGGCAATCTCTACAAGCCAAGGAAGGTTTTTATCTAATCTAACTGGAGTTTGGGGATGGAATTCTTCCCCTAGACTATTCAAATCAGACTATAAATTTTACAAAAAATGTGATAGAATAGACGACGGATAAAAAAACGGAGGATAGCATGCAAAATAGACCAATCATTATCGGAGTGACAGGTGGTTCTGGTGGTGGTAAGACCAGTGTTTCAAGAGCCATTTTATCGCATTTCCCTGATGAAAAGATTTCCATGATTGAGCATGATTCATACTACAAGGATCAGTCTCATTTGACCTTTGAAGAGCGTGTCAAAACTAACTATGACCATCCTTTTGCCTTTGATACAGACTTGATGATCGAGCAGATTAAGGAATTGTTGGCAGGGCGTCCGGTGGACATTCCGACTTATGACTATACAGAGCATACACGGAGTAGCAAGACTTATCGTCAAGAGCCTCAAGATGTCTTTATCGTTGAGGGGATTTTGGTCTTGGAGGACAAGCGTCTGCGTGATTTGATGGATATCAAGATTTTTGTGGACACAGATGATGATGTGCGCATTATTCGTCGTATCAAGCGTGATATGGAGGAGCGTGGCCGTAGTCTTGATAGCGTTATTGACCAGTACTTAGGTGTAGTTAAACCTATGTATCACCAGTTTATTGAGCCAACCAAGCGTTATGCGGATATCGTTATTCCTGAAGGGGTTAGCAATACAGTTGCTATCGATCTGTTGACGACCAAGATTGAAAAGATTTTGGAAGAAGCTCGAAACAGCAAATAAACAGATGTGGAGGCTTTGCCTCCTTTTTTTATTTTTCCCTCATAATGGTACATAAATGGAGATTTTTAGGCATATTTTTGGTATAATAATACCCATGAAAGAGCAAGAAAATGAATAGTGGGTGGAGATGGAAAAGTATTTATCAGTAACAACTTTGACCAAGTATCTGAAAATGAAATTCGATAAAGACCCTTATTTGGAACGGGTCTATTTAACTGGTCAAGTTTCCAACTTTCGTAAACGACCTACTCACCAATATTTCTCCCTAAAGGATGACCATGCAGTTATTCAAGCGACCATCTGGTCTGGAATTTATCAGAAATTGGGTTTCGACCTGGAAGAAGGGATGAAAATCAATGTGATTGGGCGTGTACAGGTCTACGAACCAAGTGGAAGCTACTCTATTATCATTGAAAAGGCTGAGCCTGATGGAGTTGGTGCGCTTGCGATTCAGTTTGAACAACTCAAGAAAAAATTGACAGAAGAAGGCCTGTTTCAAGAACGCTTCAAGCAACCTCTGCCTCAATTTTCTAAGAGAATTGGTGTAGTAACCAGTCGCAGTGGAGCTGTTATTCGAGATATTATCACGACCGTCAGCAGGCGCTTTCCAGGTGTGGACATTCTTCTCTATCCGACCAAGGTTCAAGGTGATGGAGCGGCAGAAGAAATTGCTCGAAATATTGCGCGTGCCAATCAACGTGACGATTTGGATTTGCTGATTATTGGTCGTGGTGGTGGTTCCATCGAGGATCTCTGGGCCTTTAACGAAGAAATTGTGGTACGAGCTATTTTTGAATCTCGTTTGCCAATCATTTCTAGTGTGGGGCATGAGACGGATGTGACCTTGGCAGATTTTGTGGCAGATCGACGAGCTGCAACGCCAACAGCAGCTGCTGAACTAGCAACACCTGTGACCAAGTTGGATGTATTGGCTCATTTGCAAAATCAAGAAAAACGAATGACAACAGCAGTCCGAAATGTCCTATCTAAGAAACAAGAAGCTTTGAAAAAATGCAGTCAGTCTGTTATCTTTAGACAGCCAGAGCGGTTATATGATGGTTATTTGCAACGCTTGGATCAACTGCAACTGCGCTTAAAACAAAGTTTGCGAACACTGATTTCTGATAACAAACAGATAGTACAAGCAAGGACGCATCGACTGGTTCAGTTATCACCTGTTACCAAAATTCAACGTTATCAAGATCGTCTAGGTCAGTTAGACAAGCTCCTACGTAGCCAAATGGCGCTGGTTTATGATGCCAAGGTTGCTGAAGTGAAGCGACTTTCGGAAGCCTTGTTGATGTTGGATACTAGCCGAATCGTGGCGCGTGGTTATGCTATTGTCAAAAAAGAAGAGTCCGTTGTAGATTCGGTTGAGAGTTTGAAGAAAAAAGACCAAGTGACGCTTTTGATGCGAGATGGTCAAGTAGAATTAGAGGTTAAAGATGTCAAAACAAAAGAAATTTGAGGAAAATCTTGCAGAACTGGAGACTATTGTCCAAAGTTTGGAAAATGGTGAAATTGCTTTGGAAGATGCGATTGCAGCCTTTCAAAAGGGCATGGTCTTGTCAAAAGAGCTCCAAGCGACGCTGGACAAGGCTGAAAAGACCTTGGTCAAGGTCATGCAAGAAGACGGAACAGAAAGTGATTTTGAATGAAAAAGCAAGAAAAATTAGCTCTTGTTGAGTCGGCTTTGGAAGACTTTTATGGAGACCAGCAGTTTGCCTCTAGTTTGAGAGAGTCGGTTCTCTATTCCATTCATGCTGGTGGCAAGCGTATTCGGCCTTTTCTCTTGTTGGAAGTTTTGGAAGCCTTGCAGGTCGCTATTAAACCTGCTCACGCGCAGGTGGCTGCTGCCTTGGAAATGATTCATACAGGGAGCTTGATTCACGATGACCTTCCTGCTATGGATGATGATGATTATCGTCGGGGACGCTTGACAAATCACAAGAAATTCGGTGAAGCTATGGCCATTTTGGCAGGAGATGCCTTGTTCCTAGATCCTTACGCCTTGATAGCGCAGGCAGATTTGCCAAGTCAGATCAAGGTGGACTTGATTGCCAACTTATCGCTTGCTTCAGGAAGTTTAGGCATGGTAGCAGGGCAGGTTTTGGACATGGAAGGGGAACACCAGCATTTGTCTTTGGAAGAGCTCCAAACCA
Source organism: Streptococcus mitis (assembly GCF_002096815.1). Lineage (GTDB taxonomy): Bacteria > Bacillota > Bacilli > Lactobacillales > Streptococcaceae > Streptococcus > Streptococcus mitis_AD. The sequence continues at coordinate 25,857 of NZ_NCVJ01000019.1, read as the reverse complement.
TTCATGCCAATAAAACTGGGAAGTTACTAGCTTATCCCTTCCAAGCTGCAGCCATTATAGCTGAATTAGTACCTGAAATGCAGGTGAAGCTGAAAACTGTTGGCGAATTGATTGGACTTGCCTTTCAAGTTAGAGACGATGTGCTAGATGTGACAGCTAGTTTTGAGGAAATCGGCAAGACTCCACAAAAGGACTTGCAGGCAGAGAAGTCAACCTACCCAGCCTTGTTAGGCTTGGAAGAGGCAATTGCCTTTTGTAACCAAACCTTGGATCAAGCTAATGCAAAATTAGAAGAAATTGCCCAGCAGGTTCCCTTTGAGATAGAATCGATTGTTAGTGTAGTAGAAAGTTTGAGAATCAATGGCTAAGGAAAGAGTGGATGTACTAGCTTATAAACAGGGCTTGTTTGAAACGCGAGAACAGGCGAAGCGCGGTGTCATGGCTGGTCTAGTCGTAGCAGTCCTGAATGGAGAACGGTTTGACAAACCAGGAGAGAAAATCCCGGACGACACTGAGCTGAAACTCAAGGGGGAGAAACTCAAGTATGTCAGTCGTGGTGGCTTGAAACTGGAGAAGGCCTTGCAGGTCTTTGATTTGTCAGTAGAAGGGGTAACAACGATTGATATCGGTGCCTCTACTGGAGGTTTTACCGATGTCATGTTGCAAAATGGTGCTGAGTTGGTCTTTGCAGTCGATGTTGGTACCAACCAGTTGGCTTGGAAACTACGCCAAGACCCACGAGTTGTCAGCATGGAGCAGTTCAATTTCCGCTATGCAGAAAAGACTGATTTCGAGCAGGAACCGAGCTTTGCCAGTATTGATGTGAGTTTTATTTCCCTTAGTCTGATTTTGCCGGCCTTACACCGTGTGTTATCTGATCAAGGTCAGGTTGTGGCTTTGGTTAAGCCCCAGTTTGAGGCAGGCCGTGAGCAAATTGGGAAAAATGGAATTATTCGAGATGCTAAGGTGCACCAGAATGTTCTTGAATCTGTCACAGCTATGGCAGTAGAGGAAGGCTTTTCAGTCCTTGGATTGGACTTTTCTCCCATCCAAGGTGGTCATGGAAATATTGAATTTTTAGCGTATTTGAAAAAAGAAGAGTCAGCAAGCAATCAGGTTCTTGCTGAGATTGAAGAAGTAGTAGAGAGGGCGCATAGTCAATTTAAAAATGAATAAAAAAGAGAGACTTGAAAAAATTAGACGATTTGTGACAGATTATCAAATCGGTACACAAGAAGAAATTGTAGAACATTTGAAAGAAGCAGGCATCACTGCCACTCAAGCGACGGTATCACGAGATATCAAAGAACTAGGTATTGTCAAAATCCCTTTGAGAGACAACACCTATGTCTATGAATTGCCAAAATCAATCGTAAAAAGTTTGCAACTGGCTGAAGACAATATCGAATCGGCTGAATTGATGGACAAGATGATCAATCTCCAAGTTATTCCAGGAAATACAGCCTTTGTAAAAGCTCAGTTAACCGAGACGTTTGCGGACAAGATTTTTAGCTGTTTAGCTGATGATAGTTCGATTTTAGTCATTGCCAGAAGTGAAAGTCTAGCTGAGGAAATCTTTGAACAAGTAAAAAATTGGTAGGTCTATATGTTACTTGAAATTTCGATAAAAAACTTTGCCATTATTGAGGCTATATCTCTCAATTTTGAAAAGGGGATGACGGTTCTGACCGGTGAAACAGGTGCAGGGAAGTCGATTATCATTGATGCCATGAATATGATGTTGGGAGCTCGTGCGACGACAGATGTTATTCGTCATGGTGCGCCAAAGGCAGAGATTGAGGGGCTTTTCTCAGTTGAGAATAGTCGCCTTTTACAGGAAATTTTTGATGAGCAAGGTTTAGAATTAGGTGATGAAATTATCATCCGTCGGGAAATTCTGCAAAACGGTCGTAGTATCAGCCGTGTCAATGGCCAGATGGTCAATCTATCTGTTTTGCGTGCTATTGGGCAACATCTGGTAGATATTCATGGTCAGCATGACCAAGAGGAGTTAATGCGTCCCCAACTGCATATCCAGATGTTGGATGAATTTGGTGATACAGCCTTTTGGGCCTTGAAAGAAACCTATCAAACGAGTTTTGATGCCTACCGTAAAATGCGTAAGCAGGTTCTGGAAGTCAAGAAAAACCAACAGGAACACAAGGCTCGTATTGAAATGTTGGAATTTCAAATGGCAGAGATTGAGGCAGCAAACTTGCAGGCTGGAGAAGATTTGGTTCTCAATCAAGAGCGAGAGAAACTCCTCAACCATAAAAATATTGCGGATACGTTGACCAATGCCTACAGCATGTTGGACAATGAAGATTTTTCAAGTCTAGCCAATGTTCGTTCAGCTATGAATGACATGGAAAGTGTCGAAGAGTACGATCCTGAATACCGTGAAATTTCAAGCTCACTATCTGAGACCTACTATGTCTTAGAAGACATTAGCAAGCGTCTGGAAGCTATTATTGAGGACCTTGATTTTGATGGCAATCGTCTCATGCAGGTTGAGAATCGTTTGGACCTCCTTCATACTATTACCCGCAAGTATGGTGGGACTGTAGACGATGTCTTGCTTTATTTTGCCAAGATTACGGAAGAATACAATCTCTTGACAGGCAATAACCTTTCGTCTGAGGACATGGAAGCAGAGCTTAAAAAATTGGAAGTCAATCTTGTTGATTTGGCAGGTCAGCTTGCATCTGCTCGTCATGATTTGGCCCAGCAGCTCGAAGCAGAGATTAAACAAGAACTGCAAGACCTGTATATGGAAAAAGCCCAGTTTCAGGTTCGTTTTAGCAAGGGCAAATTCAGTCGTGAGGGCAATGAAATGGTTGAGTTTTACATTTCAACCAACCCTGGCGAAGACTTTAAACCCTTGGTCAAGGTTGCGTCCGGTGGGGAATTATCCCGTCTCATGCTAGCTATCAAGTCTGCTTTTTCACGTAAAGAAGGCAAGACAAGTATTGTCTTTGATGAAGTGGATACAGGAGTTTCAGGTCGTGTAGCTCAGGCTATTGCACAGAAGATTCACAAGATTGGCCAACATGGTCAGGTTCTAGCTATCTCCCACTTGCCACAAGTGATTGCGATTGCAGATTATCAATTTTTTATTGAGAAGATTAGCAATGAGCATTCAACGGTTTCGACTGTTCGTCTCTTGACGGTTGAAGAGCGAGTGGAAGAAGTTGCTAAGATGTTGGCAGGTGATGATGTGACGGAAGCAGCCCTGACGCAAGCCAGAGAATTGTTGAGAAACAAGGAGAAATAAGATGACAGACTATTATGTAATTGGAGATGTTCACGGAAAAGCTGGGATGCTGGAAGACCTTCTCAAAACATGGGATGGTCAGACCCAGTTGCTCTTTCTAGGGGACTTGATTGACCGTGGTGAAGATAGTCGCCGTGTCCTTGAAATGGTCAAGGACTTAGTGGACAATCAAGGGGCAATCTGTTTGTCAGGAAATCACGAGTATATGTTTTTGACTTGGCTAGATGACCCAGAAGAAAGTTATGACCATTATCGTCGCAATGGTGGAGATACAACTATTAACTCTATCCTAGGTCGTCCCTTGGATGCCCCAGTTGACGGAGTAGAAGATGCCAAGCGTGTTGCTACTGAAGCAGCAGACTTGGTCGAATTTATTCGACAAATGCCATTTGTGGTAGAGACAGATAAGTATATCTTTGTACATGCTGGTATTGATTTGACCTTGGATGACTGGCATGAAACCACAGATTACAAGAAAGTATGGCTTAGAAAACCATTCCACGAAGCCGAAAATCATACTGGGAAAACTATTGTCTTTGGTCATACACCGGTTTATGGTTTGTTAAAGCAAGAGCGAGGTACTGCTGAGCTTTGGACTACAGAAGATGGCAAGATTGGGATGGACGGCGGAGCTGTCTATGGTGGTGTCCTTCATGGGATTGTCTTTACAGACCAAGGAATGACAGAACACCACTTTATCGAAAATGACGGCTTTGTCGCTGAAGATTAGTACTCCTAGCAGGGTATGGTCTTGTCAAAATGTCAAAAACAATTTATAATAAATAGATACCCTGAAAGGAAGAGAATCATGAACTTAGAAGAATTGAAAAAACGACAGGAGAAGATCCGTAACTTCTCTATTATCGCCCATATTGACCACGGAAAGTCGACTCTAGCAGACCGTATTTTGGAAAAAACTGAGACGGTTTCAAGCCGTGAAATGCAGGCCCAGCTTTTGGACAGCATGGATCTAGAGCGAGAACGTGGGATTACCATTAAACTCAATGCCATCGAGTTGAATTACACTGCAAAAGATGGGGAAACTTATATTTTCCACTTGATTGACACGCCGGGGCACGTAGACTTTACCTATGAAGTTTCGCGTTCGCTCGCTGCCTGTGAGGGAGCGATTTTGGTGGTTGATGCTGCTCAAGGGATTGAGGCTCAAACCCTTGCCAACGTTTATTTGGCCTTGGATAATGATTTGGAAATCATGCCAGTCATTAACAAAATTGACCTGCCTGCTGCAGACCCTGAACGAGTACGCACAGAGATTGAAGATGTCATTGGTCTAGATGCCAGCGAAGCAGTCTTAGCATCAGCTAAAGCTGGTATTGGTATCGAAGAAATCCTCGAGCAAATCGTAGAAAAAGTGCCAGCTCCAACAGGTGATGTGACGGCGCCTCTTAAGGCCTTGATTTTCGACTCGGTTTACGATGCCTACCGTGGGGTTATCCTCCAAGTGCGTGTCATGGATGGGGTGGTTAAACCTGGCGATAAGATTCAGCTTATGAGCAATGGCAAGACCTTTGATGTGACCGAAGTCGGTATCTTTACACCCAAAGCAGTTGGTCGTGATTTCCTTGCGACTGGTGACGTTGGTTATATTGCAGCTTCTATCAAGACGGTTCAAGATACTCGTGTGGGGGACACCGTTACCTTGGCAACCAATCCTGCTGCAGAGCCATTACATGGTTACAAGCAGATGAATCCTATGGTCTTTGCGGGGCTATATCCTATCGAGTCAAACAAGTACAATGACCTACGTGAAGCGCTTGAAAAATTGCAACTGAATGATGCTAGTCTTCAGTTTGAACCAGAAACATCTCAGGCACTTGGATTTGGTTTCCGTTGTGGTTTCCTTGGACTTCTCCATATGGATGTTATCCAAGAGCGTTTGGAACGTGAGTTTAATATCGACCTCATCATGACAGCTCCGTCTGTTATTTATAAGGTTAATTTGACCGACGGTGAGTCAATGGATGTGTCCAACCCATCTGAGTTTCCAGACCCAACTAAGATTGCGACCATTGAGGAGCCATATGTTAAGGCGCAAATCATGGTACCGCAAGAGTTTGTTGGAGCAGTGATGGAGCTAGCTCAGCGCAAGCGTGGTGACTTTGTGACTATGGACTATATTGATGATAACCGTGTCAATGTTATCTATCAAATTCCTCTTGCTGAAATTGTCTTTGACTTCTTTGATAAACTTAAGTCTTCAACACGTGGTTATGCAAGCTTTGACTACGAATTGTCAGAGTATCGCCCCTCTAAGCTGGTCAAAATGGACATCCTTCTCAATGGAGACAAGGTGGATGCCCTCAGCTTTATCGTTCGCAAGGACTTTGCCTACGAACGTGGAAAACTCATCGTTGATAAACTTAAGAAAATTATCCCTCGCCAACAATTTGAGGTTCCAATTCAAGCAGCTATTGGACACAAGATTGTGGCTCGTACTGATATCAAGGCCCTTCGTAAGAACGTACTTGCTAAATGTTATGGTGGTGATGTTTCTCGTAAGCGTAAACTGCTTGAAAAACAAAAAGCTGGTAAGAAACGTATGAAAGCTATCGGATCGGTAGAAGTTCCACAAGAAGCCTTCCTCAGTGTCTTGAGTATGGATGAAGAATAAGTTATCAGAAATGCCTTTCCTCGTTCATAGGAAATTTATATAAGAATCAATCGTAAAACAGGCTTAAATAGGCCTGTTTTTTACATTTATAATAGGATTAAATCGTTTAAAGTGTTTGTTTCAAATATTTGTTTTGATTATAAAGATAAAAAATAAACAAAATAATCAAAAAAAGGACAAAAAACAACAAAAAAATATTGACAACGGTTTCATATAGTGTTATGCTTATAGCATAAAGTTAATGGAAAGAAGGGAAAACCTTATGGGATTAGATCATTTCTTTGACAAAAACCTTGTGTTTTGCTTAGAAGCGGATAATCAAGAACATCTCTTTGATCAGGTTGCAACTTTACTGGAAGAACGAGAAATCGTAACTCCAACCTATCGTGAAGCCTTGATCACGCGTGAAAAGTCATTTCCAACTGGCTTAGATATGGAATTTTTAGGTAAGGATTTGCCAAATGTGGCTATTCCTCACACAGATATTGTTCATAATCTAGCCGAAAAAGTTGTGGTCGTTCGGTTAGAAAAACCAGTGACTTTCCACAATATGATTGCGCCAGATAAGGAAGTAGAGGTATCCTTGCTCTTCTTTATCATTAATAACTCAAGTTCAAGCCAAACGAACATTCTTGCTCAGTTGATGGACTTCTTTACTGGAAATGGTCATCTTGAAGACCTATCAAAAATTTCTGAACCAGAAGCCCTCTATGCTTATATTGCTGAAGCAATTGCTTAATCTTGTCTATTAAAAATATTAAATCGGAGGAAATCCATATGATTAAAATTCTTGCTGCCTGCGGTGCAGGTGTTAACTCAAGCCACCAAATTAAAAGTGCTCTTGAAGAAGAACTTTCAAACCGCGGTTTCGATGTTCATTGTGATGCAGTTATGGTAAAAGACGTTAATGAAGACCTTATCAAAGGTTATGACATTTTTACACCAATTGCTGCGACAGACCTTGGTTTTGACCCAGGTATTCCAGTTATCGAAGCTGGACCAATCTTATTCCGTATCCCAGCTATGAGTGCTCCAGTATTTGACAATATTGAAGCAGCTATCAAAGAACACGGATTAAGCTAATTTAAATTTGTTAACATTCATATAACATAAAAAACGGGAGGAACTATTATGGATGTCATTATCAAACTGGCCAACGATATCTTCAAACCTATCTTGGATATGGGTGGACCGATCATCATGCTGATCATTTTGACAGTATTGGCTCTACTTTTTGGAGTGAAATTCTCCAAAGCGCTTGAAGGTGGTATCAAACTTGCCATCGCTCTTACTGGTATCGGTGCCATCATCGGTATGCTAAATGGTGCTTTCTCAGCATCACTTGCAAAATTCGTTGAGAATACTGGTATTCAATTGAACATCACCGACGTTGGTTGGGCACCACTCGCTACAATCACTTGGGGCTCTGCTTGGACACTTTACTTCTTGCTCATCATGTTGATTGTCAACGTAGTGATGCTTGCTATGAAGAAAACTGATACACTTGACGTTGATATCTTCGATATCTGGCACTTGTCTATCACAGGTCTTTTGATTAAATGGTATGCAGACAACAATGGCGTTAGCCAAGGAGTTTCACTCTTTATCGCGACTGCAGCAGTTGTTCTTGTTGGGGTTCTTAAAATCATCAACTCTGACTTGATGAAACCTACATTTGATGACCTTCTTAATGCACCAAGTTCATCACCAATGACTTCAACTCACATGAACTACATGATGAACCCAGTTATCATGGTTTTGGATAAGATTTTTGAAAAACTTTTCCCAGGTCTTGATAAATACGACTTTGACGCTGCTAAATTGAACAAGAAAATCGGTTTCTGGGGTTCTAAATTCTTCATCGGTTTCATCCTTGGTATCGTTATCGGTTTGATGGGCACTCCACATCCAGTTGCAGGTGTTGAAGGCGCTGATAAATGGGAACTTGTTATCAAAGGTTGGTTGTCTCTTGGTTTGACAGCCGGTGTATCTTTGGAACTCTTCTCACTAATCGGTTCTTGGTTCATCGCCGCCGTAGAACCACTTTCACAAGGTATTACAAACGTTGCTACTAAACGTCTTCAAGGACGTAAATTCAACATCGGTCTTGACTGGCCATTCATCGCTGGTCGTGCTGAAATCTGGGCTTGTGCCAACGTACTTGCACCAATCATGTTGGTTGAAGCAGTGCTTCTTTCAAACGTCGGAAATGGTATCTTGCCACTTGCAGGTATTATCGCTATGGGTGTTACTCCAGCTCTCTTGGTTGTAACACGTGGTAAATTGCTCCGTATGATTATCTTCGGAACACTCTTGTTGCCACTCTTCCTTCTTTCAGGTACGCTTATCGCACCATTTGCAACAGAACTTGCTAAAGGTGTAGGTGCCTTCCCAGAAGGTGTGAGCCAAACTCAATTGATCACTCACTCAACTCTTGAAGGACCAATCGAAAAACTTCTTGGTTGGTCAATTGGTAATACTACAACTGGTGATATCAAAGCAATCCTTGGTGCAGTAGTCTTCCTTGTATTCTATATCGGTATCTTTGCTTGGTACAGAAAACAAATGATCAAACGTAACGAAGAGTACGCAGCAAAAGCAAAATAATGCGCTCCTATAAAATGTAAATTGTTGAAACTAGGTTGTCATACCATTAGGAGTGACAACCTAGTTTTTTATAAACTATCAAGAAATCGGAGAAAATAATGGTAATTGAATTAAAATCAGAACAATTAAGAGTTGAATTTAACAGTTTTGGTGGGGCTCTTTCTTCTATAAAAGATGCCGAGGGAGTTGAGTATTTGTGGCAAGGAGATGCTACTTATTGGAGTGGACAAGCTCCTGTTCTCTTCCCCATTTGTGGTTCATTGAGAGAGGATACAGCATTTTATATAGATGAGAAGGGACAAGAAAGTAAAGGAAAGATTCCTCGACATGGTTTGGTTCGTAAGAAAGAATTTGAATTAGTTGAACAGACAGATAATAGTGTAACTTTTGCAATTGAAGACGATGAGAATAGCTATCAGAACTACCCTTATCATTTCCGCCTAGAAATCACTTATATCCTTACAGGAAAGACAGTACGGACTCAATACAAAATTTTTAATAAAGAAACTAGCAAGGTCATGCCTTACTTTATTGGTGGACATCCAGGATTTAATTGTCCTCTACTGGATGATGAGGTCTATGAAGATTACTACTTAGAGTTTGAGAAAGAAGAGACTTGCTCTGTTCCACGTCCTTTCCCAGAAACTGGGATGCTTGATTTCCAAGATAGAAGTCCATGGCTAGAAGGTCAAAAAGAATTAGACCTCAGCTATGATCTTTTCAGTACAGATGCAGTTACCTTAGATGAATTGCAATCTAGAACAATTGCGCTTCGTTCTCGTAAACATGATAAAGGGTTGAAAGTACACTTTGCAGAGTTTCCAAACCTTATTATCTGGTCAACTTTGAATAAAGGACCTTTCATTGCTTTTGAACCCTGGTCAGGCTTGTCAACATCTCTTGAAGAAGGAGATCATCTAGAAGATAAGAAGAATGTTCGCCTCTTAGAGCCAGGACAAGTGGATCAAATTGGTTTTGATATCGAAATATTTTAGATAAAAAAACACAAAAACAAACATTAACTGTTGACTTTTTCGACAAATAGGAGTATATTATGTTTGTAAGCGACAAATGATGTTTGTAACAAACAAATAATCAATTGTTATATTCTCTTTGAAAGAGAGATTATTCTAGGAAATTGATTTCCTAAACTTGAATAAGGTGTCATTCATCTCATTCAATCCAATTTGTCAATAAACTGCTAGAAAGCTTTTTGTAGGTAAACTGCTAACTATAAAAGTCTTTACTAGCCTAGAAAAATAAAAAGGAGTATACAATATGTCTATTGTTATCGGTGCAGATGCTGCAGGTTTGAGATTGAAAGAAGTTGTGAAAGACTTCTTGGAAAAAGAAAACTTCCACGTTGTGGATGTTACAGCTGAAGGTCAAGACTTTGTTGATGTGACTCTTGCTGTTGCTGCAGAAGTAAACAAAGAAGAACAAAATCTTGGTATTGTGATTGATGCCTATGGTGCTGGTCCATTCATGGTTGCAACAAAAATCAAAGGAATGGTTGCCGCAGAAGTTTCTGACGAACGTTCAGCTTATATGACTCGTGGTCACAACAACTCACGTATGATCACTATGGGTGCACAACTTGTTGGTGATGAATTGGCTAAAAACATTGCTAAAGGATTTGTTAACGGTAAATACGACGGTGGACGTCACCAGATTCGTGTTGATATGTTGAACAAAATGTGCTAATTAGATTACAGTAAGAAAGGTAAGTTAAAAATGAGAATTGCAATCGGATGTGACCACATCGTAACAGATGAAAAAATGGCGGTTTCAGAATTTTTGAAATCAAAAGGATATGAAGTCATTGACTTTGGTACTTATGACCATACACGTACTCACTACCCAATCTTTGGTAAAAAAGTAGGGGAAGCTGTAACTAGTGGTCAAGCTGATCTTGGGGTATGTATCTGTGGTACTGGTGTTGGTATCAACAATGCTGTAAATAAAGTTCCAGGTGTTCGTTCTGCCTTGGTTCGTGATATGACAACAGCTCTTTATGCTAAAGAACAATTGAACGCCAACGTTATTGGTTTTGGTGGTAAGATTACTGGTGAATTGCTCATGTGCGATATCATCGAAGCTTTCATTCATGCTGAATACAAACCATCTGAAGAAAACAAAAAATTGATTGCGAAAATTGAACACGTTGAAAGTCACAATGCTCAACAAACAGACGCAAACTTCTTCACTGAATTCCTTGAAAAATGGGATCGCGGAGAATACCACGACTAAGAGGTGACCTATGATTTTAACAGTCACAATGAACCCATCCATCGATATTTCCTATCCTTTGGATGAGTTGAAGATTGATACTGTCAATCGTGTGGTGGATGTAACCAAAACGGCTGGTGGTAAGGGACTCAATGTTACCCGAGTACTTTCAGAATTTGGGGATTCTGTTCTTGCTACTGGTTTAGTGGGTGGCAAACTTGGTGAGTTTTTGGTTGAAAATATCGATGATCAAGTAAAGAAAGATTTCTTCTCAATTCAGGGAGAAACTCGTAACTGTATTGCTATTCTCCACGGTGACAACCAAACAGAAGTTCTTGAAAAAGGACCTGAAGTTCTTGAACAAGAAGGTCAAGACTTTTTGGAACATTTCAAAAAACTCTTGAAGTCAGTTGAAGTAGTAGCTATCTCAGGTAGTCTGCCAGCTGGCCTTCCAGTTGATTACTATGCGAGCTTGGTAGAACTTGCTAATCAAGCTGGCAAGCCCGTTGTCTTGGACTGCTCTGGTGTAGCACTTCAGGCGGTTCTTGAATCACCACATAAACCAACAGTCATCAAACCAAATAATGAGGAATTATCTCAGCTTCTTGGAAGAGAAGTTTCTGAGGATTTGGATGAATTAAAAGAAGTCCTTCAAGAACCTTTGTTTGCAGGGATTGAATGGATTATTGTTTCGCTTGGTGCCAACGGTGCCTTTGCCAAACATGGTGACACTTTCTACAAGGTAGATATTCCTAGAATTCAGGTAGTCAACCCTGTTGGATCTGGAGATTCTACAGTTGCTGGAATTTCTTCAGGTTTACTTCATAAAGAATCGGATGCAGAATTACTCATCAAGGCAAATGTCCTTGGTATGCTCAATGCTCAAGAAAAAATGACTGGTCATGTCAACATGGCCAACTATCAAGCTCTATATGATCAATTAATAGTAAAAGAGGTATAAAATGGCTTTAACAGAACAAAAACGTGCACGCTTAGAAAAACTTTCTGATGAAAATGGAATCATCTCAGCTCTTGCATTTGACCAACGTGGTGCTTTGAAACGCCTAATGGCTCAACACCAAACAGAAGAACCAACAGTGGCTCAAATGGAAGAACTTAAAGTCTTGGTAGCAGATGAATTGACTAAATACGCTTCATCAATGCTTCTTGACCCTGAATATGGACTTCCAGCTACAAAAGCTCTTGATCCAAAAGCTGGTCTTCTCCTTGCTTATGAAAAAACAGGTTATGATACAACAAGCACAAAACGTTTGCCAGACTGCTTGGATGTTTGGTCTGCAAAACGTATTAAAGAAGAAGGTGCAGATGCAGTTAAATTCTTGCTTTACTATGATGTAGATAGCTCAGACGAACTTAACCAAGAAAAACAAGCTTACATCGAACGTATCGGTTCTGAATGTGTGGCTGAAGATATCCCATTCTTCCTTGAAATCCTTGCTTATGATGAAAAAATTGCAGACGCTGGTTCTGTAGAATACGCGAAAGTAAAACCACACAAAGTTATCGGTGCTATGAAAGTCTTCTCAGACCCACGCTTTAACATTGATGTCTTGAAAGTAGAAGTTCCTGTCAACATTAAATATGTTGAAGGATTCGCTGAAGGTGAAGTAGTTTACACACGTGAAGAAGCAGCAGCCTTCTTCAAAGCCCAAGATGAAGCAACTAACTTGCCATATATCTACTTGAGTGCTGGTGTATCAGCTAAACTCTTCCAAGATACTCTTGTATTTGCTCATGAATCAGGTGCAAACTTCAATGGTGTTCTTTGTGGCCGTGCTACATGGGCTGGATCAGTTGAAGCTTACATTAAAGATGGTGAAGCAGCAGCTCGCGAATGGCTTCGCACAACTGGATTTGAAAACATTGATGAGCTCAATAAAGTTCTTCAAACAACAGCGACTTCATGGAAAGAACGCGTGTAAGCAAGTCCTCCTAGGTTAGGAACATGAATCTAAAAAAATTTAAAAAAGTTGTATGTAAAGGTTTACAAAATAACTTACTTGTGCTATACTTAAATCACAAGTTAATACAAGGTGAGTGTTACTAAGTAATATTAGGCATGATCACAGGTGAATTAGAAATCGGCTGATTTTCTAGTTCATTTGTGGTCATTTTTTGTACTCATATACCTTTAAGATGTAAAAGGAGGTTGACATGTATCGAATTCTAAATCCAATGAATCACAATGTCTCGCTTGTCAGAAATGATAAAGGAGAAGAAGTGATTGTGATCGGTAAGGGGATTGCATTTGGAAAGAAGAAGGGGGATTTGATTGCTGAACATCAGGTTGAGAAAATCTTTCGGATGAAGACCGAAGAGTCAAGAGAAAACTTTATGGCTCTCCTCAAAGATGTTCCGCTTGATTTTATCACAGTGACCTATGAAATCATTGATAAGCTATCAAAGAAATATCATTATCCGATTCAAGAGTATCTCTACGTAACCTTGACAGATCATATTTACTGTTCTTACCAAGCTCTAGCACAAGGAAGGTACAAGGATAGTAATCTGCCAGATATTTCCACTAAGTATCCTGTCGCTTTTCAAATCGCAAATGAAGCATTTGAAATTTACCGTCAGAAGCTAGCGGATCATTTTCCTGAAGACGAAATTATTCGGATTGCTTATCATTTCATTAATGCCGAAGGTGAAAATGAAGTGGAACTTGTGGAGTCGATTGATAAGAGGAAAGAAATTCTCAGGAATGTTGAAGAAGTTTTAACGGACTATGCAATTCAACGAACCAAAGAGAATAATCATTTCTATGATCGTTTTATGATACATTTGAATTATTTCTTGGATTATTTAGACAGATCTAGAGATGATAACCAATCACTTCTGGATATGGAAGATCATATTAAACAATCCTATCCAAAAGCCTTCGAGATTGGTTCCAAGATCTATGATGTGATTACGCAACATACGGGTCTTGATTTGTATAAAAGTGAACGAGTTTATCTAGTTCTACATATCCAACGTTTATTGTCATAAAAATTTATTTAAAACTATATAAGGAGAATTCTATCATGAATAGAGAAGAAGTAACATTGTTAGGTTTTGAAATCGTAGCCTATGCTGGCGATGCTCGTTCAAAATTATTGGAAGCCTTGAAGGCTGCTGAAGCTGGTGATTTTGCGAAAGCGGACACTTTGGTAGAGGAAGCTGGTAGCTGTATTGCAGAGGCTCACCACGCGCAAACAAGTCTATTAACTAAGGAAGCTTCTGGTGAGGACTTAGCGTATAGTGTGACCATGATGCACGGTCAAGATCACTTGATGACAACCATCTTGTTAAAAGATTTGATGCACCATTTAATTGAACTCTACAAGAGAGGAGTTAAGTAATGAATAAATTAATTGCATTTATCGAGAAAGGAAAGCCTTTCTTTGAGAAACTATCTCGTAATATCTATCTTCGTGCTATTCGTGATGGTTTCATTGCAGGTATGCCTGTTATTCTCTTCTCAAGTATCTTTATCTTGATTGCCTTTGTACCAAACTCATGGGGCTTTAAATGGTCTGATGAAGTTGTAGCTTTTCTGATGAAACCTTACAGCTATTCTATGGGTATTCTGGCTCTCTTGGTAGCTGGTACAACAGCTAAGTCATTGACCGACTCAGTAAACCGTAGCATGGAGAAGACCAATCAAATCAACTATATGTCAACATTGTTGGCAGCAATTGTTGGTTTGTTGATGTTGGCAGCTGATCCTATCGAAAATGGTCTAGCTACTGGATTCTTGGGGACAAAAGGTTTGCTTTCAGCCTTCCTTGCTGCCTTTGTTACCGTAGCCATCTATAAGGTTTGTGTTAAGAACAACGTCACTATTCGTATGCCTGACGAAGTTCCACCAAATATCTCACAAGTCTTTAAAGATGTGATTCCATTCACTCTCTCAGTTGTTTCACTTTATGCTCTTGATTTACTAGCTCGTCATTTTGTTGGTGCAAGCGTAGCTGAATCAATCGGTAAATTCTTTGCACCATTATTCTCTGCTGCTGATGGTTATCTAGGTATTACGATTATTTTTGGTGCATTTGCATTCTTCTGGTTTGTTGGTATCCATGGTCCATCTATTGTTGAACCTGCTATCGCAGCAATTACCTATGCCAATGCCGAAGTCAACTTGAACCTTCTCCAACAAGGTATGCACGCTGACAAGATTCTTACTTCTGGTACACAAATGTTTATCGTTACCATGGGTGGTACTGGTGCGACACTGGTTGTTCCATTCATGTTCATGTGGTTAACAAAATCTAAACGTAACCGTGCAATCGGTCGTGCTTCAGTAGTTCCAACATTCTTTGGTGTAAATGAACCAATCTTGTTTGGTGCACCACTTGTATTAAACCCAATCTTCTTCATTCCATTTATCTTTGCTCCAATCGCAAACGTTTGGATCTTCAAATTCTTTATTGAAACACTTGGAATGAACTCATTTACTGCTAATCTACCATGGACAACTCCAGCTCCACTAGGTCTAGTTCTTGGAACTAACTTCCAAGTTCTATCATTCATTCTTGCTGCTCTTTTAATCGTGGTTGACGTAGTCATTTACTATCCATTTCTTAAAGTATATGATGAACAAATTCTTGAAGAAGAGCGTTCAGGTAAATCTAATGATGAGTTGAAAGAAAAAGTTGCTTCAAACTTCAACACTGCAAAAGCAGATGCTATTCTTGAGAAAGCGGGCGTAGAAGCAGCACAAAATACAATCACTGAAGAAACAAATGTCCTCGTTCTCTGTGCAGGTGGAGGGACAAGTGGTCTCCTTGCGAATGCTTTGAATAAGGCAGCAGCAGAATACAATGTCCCTGTGAAAGCAGCAGCAGGTGGCTATGGTGCTCACCGTGAAATGTTGCCAGAGTTTGATTTGGTTATTCTTGCTCCTCAAGTAGCTTCTAACTTTGAAGATATGAAAGCAGAAACTGATAAACTCGGTATTAAACTTGCGAAAACAGAAGGCGCTCAATACATCAAATTAACTCGTGATGGAAAAGGTGCTCTTGCATTCGTACAAGTTCAATTCGATTAACGATAGGGACTATAAAACAGTCTCCTATCGTTACGGAAATCGCTATGGCGAATTTCCTAATCGCCTTGTTAATTCGTCGGTAAAAAGATATCGTTTTTACCTTCTCATGTCACAATTCGATTAACGATAGGGACTCTGAAATAGTCTCCTCTCGTTACGGAAATCGCTATGGCGAATTTCCTAATCGCCTTATTAATTCGTCGGTAAAAAGATATCGTTTTTACCTCCTCATGTCACAATTCGATTAACGATAGGGACTATAAAACAGTCTCCTCTCGTTACGGAAATCGCTATAGCGAATTTCCTAATCGCCTTGTTAATTCGTCGGTAAAAAGATATCGTTTTTACCTCCTCATGTCACAATTTGGTGACTCGGTACAAGAAGTGAGATGGAGAAGGATGGCTCACTGACTCCTCTCCTCTCACTTTTACTTTATTTAAATCAAGAAATAGGTGAAAAAAATGACAAAAACATTACCAAAAGACTTTATTTTTGGTGGCGCAACAGCTGCTTATCAAGCAGAAGGTGCTACACATACTGATGGTAAAGGACCAGTAGCTTGGGATAAATATCTTGAAGATAACTACTGGTACACTGCAGAACCAGCCAGTGATTTTTACAATCGATATCCAGTTGACCTCAAGCTAGCAGAAGAGTATGGTGTCAATGGTATTCGAATTTCCATTGCTTGGTCACGTATTTTCCCGACTGGTTACGGCCAAGTAAATGCTAAAGGTGTTGAATTTTATCATAATCTATTTTCAGAGTGCCACAAACGTCATGTTGAGCCTTTTGTAACTCTTCATCACTTTGACACGCCAGAAGCTCTCCACTCAAATGGAGACTTCTTAAACCGTGAAAACATTGAACACTTTGTAGACTACGCGGCTTTCTGTTTTGAAGAATTCCCAGAAGTAAACTATTGGACAACCTTTAATGAAATTGGACCAATTGGTGATGGTCAATACTTGGTTGGGAAATTCCCTCCAGGTATTCAGTACGACCTTGCCAAAGTCTTCCAATCGCACCACAATATGATGGTTTCTCATGCGCGTGCTGTAAAGTTATATAAAGAAACAGGCTATAAAGGCGAAATTGGTGTTGTTCACGCTTTGCCAACCAAGTATCCTTTGGACCCTAAAAATCCGGCAGATGTTCGTGCAGCTGAGTTGGAAGACATTATTCACAACAAATTTATTTTGGATGCAACTTATCTAGGTCGCTATTCAGCTGAAACGATGGAAGGTGTCAACCATATCTTATCAGTCAATGGTGGTAGCTTGGATCTTCGTGAAGAAGATTTTACAGCATTAGAAGCTGCAAAAGACTTGAATGATTTCCTAGGAATCAACTACTATATGAGTGACTGGATGGAAGCATTTGATGGAGAAACTGAAATTATCCATAATGGTAAGGGTGAGAAAGGAAGCTCTAAGTACCAAATCAAAGGTGTTGGTCGTCGTGTAGCTCCTGATTATGTACCACGTACAGACTGGGATTGGATTATCTACCCTCAAGGTTTGTATGACCAAATCATGCGTGTGAAGAAAGATTATCCTAACTACAAGAAGATTTACATCACTGAAAATGGTCTAGGGTATAAAGATGAGTTCGTTGATAACACTGTTTATGATGATGGCCGTATTGATTATGTCAAACAACACTTAGAGGTCTTATCTGATGCGATTGCTGATGGTGCAAACGTCAAAGGATACTTCATCTGGTCATTGATGGATGTCTTCTCTTGGTCAAACGGTTATGAAAAACGCTACGGTCTCTTTTATGTAGACTTTGAAACTCAAGAACGTTATCCTAAGAAATCAGCTCACTGGTACAAGAAAGTAGCTGAAAGTCAGATTATAGACTAGTAGAATGAGTAATTAGATATAGAATTCTAGTGAGGCAAAAGATGTTCAAAGATTTTATCCAATCAATTTATGAAAAAGTTTATATTATCAATTTTGATAAATGTTCTCAAATACCTCGTTTGACTAATGAGGAGCTGAAAAATCTTGGGAAATGGTATATCTCTACCGGTAAAGAATGGATTTGCCATTCAGACTATGAGCTAGAAGAATTTAAAAATATCTTTTTAAGTTTTATCAGTCCTGAAGAACGGGATAATATCTCCTTTGATTCAGATTTTATGCCGTTTCAACAATCATAAAGAATCTAGGAAACTCTTTGTAAAAATCTTCATCCAAAAATGCGTCATATCAAGATTCTTATTTTCTTGATATGACGCATTTTATTTTTTATCAATCCTCAGTTTTATGGTTTAGAAAGAATAATTTTTGTTTGTTTTGAAAGTTGTTCAAACGTTTCTTTGCTCAGTTTAGAATCTGAAACGATGGTATCAATATCAGAGATATTGTAGAAGGTGTAAAAATCAAACTTATTGAACTTACTATTGTCAGCTAGTAAGTATTTTTTATTGGAATTATTGAGGGCGATGCGTTGAGATTCACCTTCCTCTTCACTAAAGGTCGCAATTGAATTGTCCTGAATACCATTACAGCTAACGAAAGCTTTAGAAAATTGAAGATTGGCTAAGTTTTGCAAGGTTAGTGTTCCGACAAAGGCTCCAGTGATAGAGCGGTAATTCCCACCAATTAAAATCAAATCTGTTAGTTTTCGTTCGTTTAAGATGAGAAAGACTGGTAAACTGTTTGTTACAACACGAATATTATCAATTGGAAGTTCACGGGCAAAAGATTCCAAGGTTGTCCCTGGACCAATAAAAATGGTTTCACCCTCATCAATTAAATGGCCTGCAAAACGGCTGATTTCTTGTTTTTCTGCAATCTGTAAGCTTTGTTTTTCAATATTGGAACGTTCATTGTTTAAAATAGAACCTGTGCGAATTTTCTCAGCTCCCCCGTGCACCCGAACAAGTAAATCCTTGTCTGCTAACTCTTGCAAGTAGCGTCTAGCAGTCATATCTGATACATCCAAGCGAGTCATGATTTCTTTTACAGTAATAGTTCCTTTTGTATTTACTGTTTCTAGAATATTATCTAGTTTTTCCTGCTTTAACATCGTTATCACCTCTATTTCTATTACTATTTTATCATAAAGTATTCAATCAATCAATTTAAAAAACAAAAGAAAACAAAAACAAAAAGATCATGGTTGTTTTAAACAAACCATGATCTTTTTATCACTTATAAAATAGATGACCTTAGTCCAAACCGTAGTTGTAGTCATCGTCTTGCATGGCTTCAACTTCACCAAGGAGGTAACCATTTCCGACTTGAGAGAAGAAGTCGTGGTTGGAAGTTCCTGTTGAAATACCGTTCATAACGATTGGGTTGACATCATCAGCTGAATCTGGGAAGAGTGGATCTTGTCCCAGGTTCATGAGTGCCTTGTTAGCATTGTAGCGAAGGAAGGTTTTGACTTCTTCAGTCCAACCAACACCGTCATAGAGGCTCTCTGTATAACCTTCTTCATTCTCGTAGAGAGTGTATAGCAGATCGTACATCCATTCTTTGAGTTTTTCTTGCTCTTCTTCAGGTAATTCATTGAAACCAAGTTGGAATTTGTAACCAATGTAGGTTCCGTGAACAGACTCATCACGAATAATTAATTTGATAATTTCCGCAACATTGGCTAGTTTGTTGTTACCAAGATAGTAGAGGGGAGTGAAGAAACCAGAGTAGAAGAGGAAGGTTTCAAGAAAGACGCTGGCAACTTTCTTTTCAAGTGGGCTACCGTTTAGGTAGATTTCGTTGACAATCTCAGCCTTTTTTTGTAGGTAAGGATTGGTGTTAGTCCATTCGAAAATTTCTTCAATCTCAGCCTTAGTATTCAAGGTAGAAAAGATTGATGAGTAAGATTTAGCGTGAACAGATTCCATAAATTGGATGTTATTGAAAACAGCTTCCTCATGGGGTGTACGGATGTCTGCGCGAAGGGCTTGAACCCCAGTTTCAGATTGCATAGTATCGAGAAGTGTTAAACCACCAAAGACTTTCCCAACCAAGTCTTTTTCTACATTTGATAGCTTTCTCCAGTCATCCAAGTCATTTGACAAAGGAATACGTGTATCAAGCCAGAATTGCTCCGTCAGTTTTTCCCAAGTTGATTTGTCGATGACATCTTCGATGGCATTCCAGTTAATGGCTTTGTAGTAAGTTTCCATTTTGAAATCTCTTTCTGTGTTTAGTATTGCGAACTCACAATTACTTCTATTTTATCATAATTCTAGAGGAGTATCGCACAAAAAGTCGGAAGCCCGACTTTTGTGTTTTTCCATAGTATAGATGCTTATTCCAGTTTAGTTTAGCAGGGTGAATGAATCACTAATCTGAGAAAATGTAGTTTCCTCAAGCAAAGATTAAATCACACAGCTTTCACATTGGTTAGCACCGACTTCTCCACCATCATCTGTAAAGGTACGGACGTAGTAGATAGACTTGATACCCTTGTTAAAGGCATAGTTACGAAGGATAGACAAGTCACGTGTCGTTTGTTTGTTTTCTTTCTTCCATTCGTAAAGACCTTTTGGAATGTCACTACGCATGAAGAGGGTGAGTGAAAGTCCTTGGTCCACGTGCTCAGTTGCAGCAGCATACACATCAATCACTTTACGCATATCCATGTCGTAAGCAGAAGTGTAGTAAGGAATGGTTTCTGTTGACAAGCCAGCAGCAGGATAGTAGATTTTACCGATTTTCTTTTCTTGACGTTCTTCGATACGTTGCGTAATCGGGTGGATAGAAGCAGAAACGTCGTTGATATAGCTGATAGAACCATTTGGTGCTACAGCAAGGCGGTTTTGGTGGTAAAGACCATCTGCTTGAACCTTGTCGCGAAGTTCAGTCCAGTCAGCAGCACTTGGGATAAAGACATCTTTGAAGAGTTCTTTAACACGGTCTGATTTTGGAACAAACTCGCCTGTAATATACTTGTCAAAGTAGCTTCCGTTAGCATAGTCTGATTTTTCAAAGTTATGGAAGGTAATACCACGTTCACGCGCGATATTGTTTGATTCTACCAAGGTCCAGTAGTTCATGAGCATGAAGTAGATGCTTGTAAACTCAACAGACTCAGGCGATCCATATTCAATCAATTGTTGGGCAAGGTAGCTGTGAAGTCCCATGGCACCAAGACCAAAGGTATGAGCTTGGCTATTTCCGTGGTCGATGGTAGGAACAGCTACGATGTGTGAACTATCTGTAACGAAAGTAAGGGCACGAACCATAGCACGGATAGAACGACCAAAGTCAGGTGAAGTCATCATGTTGACCACGTTGGTTGAACCAAGGTTACATGAAACATCTGTTCCCATTTGAAGGAATTCTTGAGCATCGTTGATCAAGCTTGGTTCTTGAACTTGAAGAATCTCAGAACACAAGTTACTCATGATAATCTTACCATCAACTGGGTTTGCACGGTTAGCCGTATCAATGTTGACAACATAAGGGTAGCCAGATTCTTGTTGCAATTTAGAGATTTCAGTTTCCAAATCACGCGCCTTGATTTTTGTTTTGCGGATATTTGGATTTGCGACTAGTTCATCGTATTTCTCAGTGATGTCGATGTAGTTGAATGGTACACCGTATTCAAGCTCTACAGAATAAGGGCTGAAGAGGTACATTTCTTCATTTTTACGTGCTAATTCGTAGAATTTATCGGGCACTACAACACCAAGTGAAAGTGTCTTAACACGAACTTTTTCATCGGCGTTTTCCTTCTTAGTTGAAAGGAAGGCGATAATATCTGGGTGGAAGACGTTGAGGTAGACAACACCAGCACCTTGACGTTGACCCAATTGGTTTGAGTAAGAGAAGCTGTCTTCGAAAAGCTTCATAACAGGAACGACGCCAGAAGCAGCTCCTTCATAGCCTTTGATAGGTGCACCAGCTTCACGAAGGTTGCTGAGAGTAATTCCCACACCACCACCAATACGTGAAAGTTGAAGAGCTGAGTTGATAGAACGTCCGATAGAGTTCATATCATCCGTTACTTGGATTAGGAAGCAAGATACTAACTCCCCACGGCGAGCACGTCCAGCATTCAAGAAGGAAGGAGTAGCAGGTTGGTAGCGTTGGTGGATGATTTCATTGGCAATATCGATTGCAACAGCTTCATTGCCATCAGCGAAATAAAGGGCGTTAAAGAAGACACGGTCTTCCATGCTTTCAAGATAATATTCACCGTCATTAGTCTTTAAGGCGTATTGATTGTAAAACTTATAAGCTGCCATGAAAGACTTGAATTGGAAGTTTTGGTCTTTGATAAATTGAGCCAATTCTTCCAAAAATTCTGGACGGTATTTCTTGATAAAGGCTGTTTCGATGTAGTTGTGTTCAATGAGGTAGTTGATTTTATCCTTGATTGAATCAAAAACCATAGTATTTGGAACTACATTTTCTTTAAAGAAGGCATCCAGGGCTTCCTTATCTTTATGAAGCATGATTTGTCCATTGACAGGACGGTTGATTTCGTTATTGAGACGGAAGTAAGTTACGTCTTCAAGATGTTTTAATCCCATAAAATTTCCCTTATCTAATTACAAAAGAAAGGCTTCTAAGTTAGCCCTAGAAGCAATTTCTTCTGGATGATGTACTAAGATTATGCTAATTGTTTCAGTTTTCCTGGTTGGAAACCTGAAAAGACTTCTGTTGGTGTTTGGATAACAGGAGCTGCGCTGAAACCGAGCTCTTTAACTTGATCGATGTACTCAGGTTGCTCATCAAGATTGATTTCACGATAAGCGACATTATTACTGTCCAAGAAACGTTTGGTCATTTTACATTGGACACAGTTGTTTTTAGAATAAACGGTTACCATTGTGTAACTCCTCTTTCAAAATAGATTACTTTCTTAGTATATCAGAAAATAAATTTTTGTCAATGATTTGAAACTAAATATAGTGGTATATTTTTCTACTCAAGGTCGCAAAACACAACATGTAGTGTTTGTTTTGTAAAATAGTGATGATTATCCTAGAAGTAGTTTTTTGGAAAACTATATCCTGTGTTTTGTTATCTAGAATAGAAGATTTTCAGCAAGTTATCTGAAAGGAAATCGAATAAATCCCATAAAATGCTTGAAAAAAATCCTAGAAGATGGTATAATACCAAATTGTAAGGGTTATCACATATAACTCAAAAAAGAAAGAACAAAAGGAGAGTCAAACTATGGCTTCTAAAGATTTCCACGTAGTGGCAGAAACAGGTATTCACGCACGTCCAGCAACATTGTTGGTACAAACTGCAAGCAAATTTGCTTCAGATATCACTCTTGAGTACAAAGGTAAATCAGTTAACCTTAAATCAATCATGGGTGTTATGAGTCTTGGTGTTGGCCAAGGTGCTGATGTAACTATCTCAGCTGAAGGTGCAGATGCAGATGACGCTATCGCTGCAATCTCAGAAACAATGGAAAAAGAAGGATTGGCATAAGGAAAATGACAGAAATGCTTAAAGGAATCGCAGCATCTGATGGTGTTGCAGTTGCAAAAGCATATCTACTCGTTCAACCGGATTTGTCATTCGAGACTGTTTCAGTCGAAGATACAAACGCAGAAGAGGCTCGTTTGGATGTAGCTCTTGAAGCTTCTCAAAACGAGCTTTCTCTTATCCGTGAGAAAGCTGTAGGTACGCTTGGTGAAGAAGCAGCTCAAGTTTTTGACGCTCATTTGATGGTTCTTGCTGACCCAGAATTGATTGGTCAGATTAAAGAAACAATCCGTGCTAAGAAAGTCAATGCTGAAGCAGGTCTTAAAGAAGTGACTGACATGTTCATCACTATCTTTGAAGGCATGGAAGACAACCCATATATGCAAGAACGTGCAGCGGATATCCGCGACGTGACAAAACGTGTATTGGCAAACCTTCTTGGTAAAAAATTACCAAACCCAGCTTCTATCAATGAAGAAGTAATTGTGATTGCGCATGACTTGACACCATCTGATACAGCTCAATTGGACAAAAACTTTGTAAAAGCTTTTGTAACAAATATCGGTGGACGTACAAGCCACTCAGCTATCATGGCACGTACACTTGAAATTGCAGCTGTATTGGGAACAAATAACATCACTGAAGTAGTGAAAGACGGCGATATCCTTGCCGTTAACGGAATTACTGGTGAAGTGATTATCAACCCAACAGATGAACAAGCGGCAGAATTTAAAGCAGCTGGTGAAGCTTATGCTAAACAAAAAGCTGAATGGGCACTTTTGAAAGATGCTCAAACAGTGACTGCTGACGGTAAACACTTCGAGTTGGCTGCTAACATCGGTACTCCAAAAGACGTTGAAGGTGTTAACAACAACGGTGCAGAAGCTGTTGGACTTTACCGTACAGAGTTCTTGTATATGGATTCTCAAGACTTCCCAACAGAAGATGAGCAGTATGAAGCATACAAGGCTGTTCTTGAGGGAATGAATGGTAAACCAGTGGTTGTTCGTACAATGGATATCGGTGGAGATAAGGAACTTCCTTACTTCGATATGCCACATGAAATGAACCCATTCCTTGGATTCCGTGCCCTTCGTATCTCTATTTCTGAAACTGGAGATGCAATGTTCCGTACACAAATCCGTGCCCTTCTTCGTGCTTCTGTTCATGGTCAATTGCGTATCATGTTCCCAATGGTTGCCCTTTTGAAAGAATTCCGTGCAGCCAAAGCAGTTTATGAAGAAGAAAAAGCAAACCTTCTTGCTGAAGGTGTTGCAGTTGCGGATGACATCCAAGTTGGTATCATGATTGAAATCCCTGCAGCAGCGATGCTTGCAGACCAATTTGCAAAAGAAGTAGACTTCATGTCAATTGGTACAAACGACTTGATCCAATACTCAATGGCAGCAGACCGTATGAACGAACAAGTTTCATACCTTTACCAACCATATAACCCATCAATCCTTCGCTTGATCAACAATGTTATCAAGGCAGCTCACGCTGAAGGTAAATGGGCTGGTATGTGTGGTGAGATGGCTGGTGACCAAAAAGCTGTTCCACTTCTTGTCGGAATGGGCTTGGATGAGTTCTCTATGTCAGCAACATCAGTACTTCGTACACGTAGCTTGATGAAAAAATTGGACACTGCTAAGATGGAAGAGTACGCTAATCGTGCCCTTACAGAGTGTTCAACAATGGAAGAAGTTCTTGAACTTCAAAAAGAATACGTTAACTTCGATTAATGTGATTAACCTTGTAACCTAGTTGCAAGGTTTTTTTGATAGTTTAAAATCAGAAATTTATTAACTAGTTCATAAAATGCTTGACAATAAAAAAAATAGGAGTAGAATATTAACTAATTAAATAACTGGTTAAGGAGTTTTGTATGAAGAAACAAAGTTTATTTTTAGTATTGTTAAGTGTCTTTCTTTTATGTTTAGGTGCTTGTGGCCGAAAGGAAAGCCAGACAGGGAAAGGGATGAAAATTGTGACCAGTTTCTATCCTATCTACGCTATGGTCAAGGAAGTATCTGGTGACTTGAATGATGTTCGAATGATTCAGTCAAGTAGTGGGATTCACTCCTTTGAACCTTCAGCAAATGACATTGCAGCCATCTATGATGCAGATGTCTTTGTTTACCATTCGCATACGCTCGAATCTTGGGCAGGAAGTCTGGATCCCAATCTAAAAAAATCCAAAGTTAAAGTTTTAGAGGCTTCAGAAGGAATGACATTGGATCGTGTCCCTGGTCTAGAAGATGTGGAAGCAGGTGATGGAGTTGATGAAAAAACGCTTTATGATCCTCACACATGGCTAGATCCTGAAAAAGCTGGCGAAGAAGCTCAGATTATCGCTGATAAACTTTCAGAGGTGGATAGTGAACATAAAGAAACTTATCAGAAAAATGCGCAAGCCTTTATCAAAAAAGCTCAGGAATTAACTAAGAAATTCCAGCCTAAATTTGAAAAAGCGAGTCAGAAAACATTTGTAACACAACATACAGCCTTTTCTTATCTAGCTAAGCGATTTGGACTCAATCAGCTTGGAATCGCTGGTATCTCTCCAGAACAAGAACCAAGTCCAAGACAACTAACAGAAATTCAGGAATTTGTTAAAACCTATAAGGTTAAAACGATTTTTACAGAAAG